>WTCH01000190.1 GCA_013138675.1 Woeseiaceae bacterium
ACGCGACAGTGACCGAACTCGCCTGTGAGTTGCTCGTTTCCCTCGCGGAGGAAGGCTGGAATGATGGCTCGATCGCCGAGTCGATCGTGCTGCGCTACCTGTCGGACCTTGCCAATGATGCGCGCCACCCGGGGAGTGTCATCCTTGGATGCACGCATTTTCCGCTGCTCAGGGACACATTTGCGGCGGTATTTGATGACGGGGTCTCGATTGTGGATTCGGCAAGTACGACCGCCGCTGCCGCGAATCAGCTGCTGAGCGAGCTGTCGCTGGCCAATGATGAAGACAACACCGGCGACCTGGCCCTGCTCGCTACCGATGGCGCCACGCGATTTGCACGCGTGGGCGGCCAGTTTCTTGGCCATGATCTCAGCCACGACGATATAGAAGTTGTCGATCTCTAAGGCCATAATCGGCCTCTTTTCTCAAAGGTGATCCCGTGACTCATCGAACCACTGTCGCCATTGCTGCCATCGTGGCAGTCCTGACTCTTGCCTCCTGCGGCAACGAGCCACCTCCGGAAATCACCGTCGAGCCATTGGCGACGGGCGTGCCGCGGCCTGATATCTATGCCGATTTCACGCTGCAAGCAGACCTGAGTCTGCTCACGAATAACCAGCGCGAGATGATAGGCGTGCTCATCGAAGCGTCCGAGATCATGGACGATCTGTTCTGGCGGCAGGCTTACGGTGACGACTACAAAGAGTGGCTTGAGACTGTAGGCATCGGCGACGCGGGCCGCTTCGCGGAAATTAACTACGGCCCCTGGGATCGCCTGGATGATGAGCAGCCGTTTATTGAAGGCGTAGGGCCGAAACCGCTGGGCGCCAATTTCTACCCGG
Source organism: Woeseiaceae bacterium (assembly GCA_013138675.1). Lineage (GTDB taxonomy): Bacteria > Pseudomonadota > Gammaproteobacteria > Steroidobacterales > Woeseiaceae > UBA1847. Next base: position 843 of record WTCH01000190.1, read on the forward strand.
TCGACATGTCGAAAGAAGAGTTTGAGGCGGCCTATCTACCGGGCAAGAAAGGGCTCTATTCACTCGTGCGACGTAATGAGAACGGCGAGTTGACGCTGGTCCCGTATCACGTTGCCTACGAGAACGAACTCAAGGCCACTGCTGATTTACTCCGTAAGGCGGCGGGCCTGGCGGTCAGCCAGGATTTTGCCAATTATCTCAAGTTGCGCGCCGCAGCTTTGATTAGCGATGAGTTCCAGGTCAGCGATCTCTACTGGATGGACGTCAGGGACAACGAGATCGATGTAGTCATTGGCCCAATAGAATCTTACGAAGACCGTTTATTCGGATACCGGGCAGCCTACGAATCGTATGTGCTAATTAAGGACCTTGACTGGAGCGCAGAACTCGCACGATTCGCGACATTCCTGCCCGAACTGCAGGAAGGACTGCCGGTGCCCGACGAGTACAAGTTTGAAACCCCGGGCTCGGATTCGGATCTAAACGCTTACGACGTCGTCTACTACGCAGGGCACAGCAACGCTGGCTCCAAGACCATCGCGATCAACTTGCCGAACGACGAGGACGTACAGTTGCAAAGGGGTACCCGTCGACTGCAGCTGAAAAACGCAATGCGGGCGAAGTTCGACAAAATTCTCGAGCCCATTGCAGACGTACTCGTCGACGAGTCGCAGCGCCAACATATTACGTTTGACGCGTTCTTTGCCAACACGATGTTCCATGAGGTCGCCCACGGTCTGGGCATCAAGTACACGATAGATGGCAGCAGCACAGTCAGTGAGGCGCTTCTCGATGTTGCATCAAGCATGGAGGAGGGCAAGGCGGATGTTCTCGGACTCTACATGGTCACCTCGTTACACGATGCCGGCGAGCTCGGAGAGACCGATCTTCGGGACTACTACGTGACATTCATGACCAGCGTATTCCGCTCGATTCGCTTTGGTGCGAGTAGCGCACACGGCAAAGCAAACATGGTGCGTTTCAATTTCTTTGTTGAGCATGGCGCATTCGTGCGGGATGCCGAAAGCGGGCGATACAGCGTTGACTTCGAGCGCATGAGAGAGGCGATGGCTGACCTGTCCCGTTTGCTGTTGACCCTCCAGGGTGACGGTGACTACGAGGGGGCGCTGGAATTGACCAACACGAAAGGCGTCATCGGCGAGCAGCTGCAGGCTGACCTCGACCGGCTGACGAGAGCCGGTATCCCGGTCGACATCACTTTCAACCAGGGTGTTGCCGAGTTGGGACTCGAGTGATCGATAAGAACAAACATAAAAAGGAAACTCCGATGAAAAAATCCATTCTTCTTGCATTGATTGCAAGTCTCGCGCTCGTGGCCTGCGGCAAGTCTGCAGATGAACCGGTTGCCGAAGCGAAGCAGCCCTGGGCAGAGTACGTCGCGACAGTCATCGACGAGTACTACCGTCAGAATCCGGAAACCGCCGTCGATGCAGGATTACATCAGTACGACGGGCAGATGTCGGACCTCAGTGCTGAGTCGATCGCCGCGTATGGTGACTGGCTCGAATCAGTGATCGCCGAGGCAAATTCCTACACCGACCTGGAAGGCATCGAAGCGTTCGAGCGCGACTACCTGACGGCGTCTCTGAGTGGTTACCTTTTCTTCGTTCGTGATTCGGGGTTCCTGACAACAAACCCGCTGAGCTACTCTCGCGCGATTGGTATCAGCGTCTACGTTGATCGCGAATACGCGCCACTCAAGCAGCGACTGGCGGCATACATCCAGTACATGGAACAAGTGCCGGCCATGCTCGAGCAGATGAAGAAGAACCTGCAGCCGCCGTTGCCCGCGCCGTATGTGGAGATGGGGCATCGCGTATTCTCAGGCTTTGTGGAGTATCTCTCGACAACGGTTCCCGAGATTTTTTCGCCGGTCGAGGATGAGCAACTGCAGCGACAGTTTGCTGCGGCCAACAACTCCGCTATCGAAGCGATTCAGCAATCCGTGGTCTGGCTCGAGGGACAGAAAGCGACAACAACAGGTGAATTCGCGCTCGGCGAAGAACGATTCCTGAAAATGTTGAGATCGGGCCAGGGCGTGGACGTGACGCTGGCCGAGCTCAAGGCAGCCGGACAGAAAAACCTCGATGACAACCTTGCCATGTTGTATGAGGCTTGCGCTGAGTTTGCGCCGGGAGAAAGCACTGAGGCATGTATTGCGAAAGTCGGCGCCAATAAGCCGGCGGAAGGCGCCGTGGGTGGAGCGCGCCGCCAGTTGCCGATGATCAAGAAGTTCGTTGTCGATAACAACATCGCATCGATTCCGGGCACGGAAGACGCCCTCGTCGACGAAGCGCCGCCGCACCGGCGCTTCAACTTTGCCTACATCAATATTCCAGGTCCTTTCGAGACTGGCATGCCGTCGACGTACTACATCGCGCCGCCGGATCCGAGCTGGTCCGAGGAAAACCAGATGGCCTACATTCCAGGCGAAACTGATCTGCTGGCGACGTCGGTTCACGAAGTCTGGCCGGGGCATTTCCTCCAGTTCCTGCACTCAAATCGTACCGAGAACAATGTCGGGCAGCACTTCGGAACGTACACGTTCAGCGAGGGCTGGGCACATTACACCGAGCAGATGATGGTGGATGCTGGACTCGGTGACGGTGATCCGGAAGTGCGCATCGGTCAGTTACTCAACGCCTTGCTGCGTAATGTCCGCTACATGTCCGCCATCGGTCTGCATACCGAAGGCATGACCGTTGAGGAAAGCCAGAAGATGTTTGAAGAGATGGCGTTCCAGGACTTCGGCAATGCGAGCCAGCAGGCCTATCGTGGCACCTATGATCCGGGCTACCTGAACTACACACTGGGCAAGCTCATGATCAACAAGCTGCGCGACGACTGGACTGACGGACGCGGTGGCCGCGAAGCCTGGGGCAAGTTTCACGACCAGTTCCTGAGCTACGGCGTGCCGCCCATTCCACTGATTCGCGAGCAGATGCTGGGCGAAGACTACGAGGGCGACGAGTCAATACTGCCTAGGTAGGAGGCCCTTCAGGGCCGAACATTCGGGCCTAAAGGCCCTCCTACAGGTCACCTTTGTCGAGAACGGGCAGTTCGTTGCCGAACAGCCGTGTCATGAATAACGAATTGTTCGTCTCGTAGACGCCGGTCAGCGACGGGTACCGCGCAGCGGGGTCCCGCAGGTTCATCAGCACCACGCCATCGCCGTCAATTGCGAATACGTGGGAGTAGGGTTCGGCCTTCGGTCGCAAACTGGCTGGCAGGCGTTGCAGGACCTTGCGCAGGAATGGCTTGTCGGACAACGAATCGAGTACCTCGACCCGTGGCGCGACCAGTCCGACCCAGAAATTGCCATTCAGACCGTTGTTGATGTTGTCCGGAAAGGCGGGCAGGTTGTCGATCAG
>WTCH01000348.1 GCA_013138675.1 Woeseiaceae bacterium
GCGACATAGATGAAGTCGCCGTCAAATTCGATACCGCGCAGGCCGCGATCGGCACCGCGTCCTTCAAAGTCGATCTCACCCGTATTCCAGTCTACGTGCTGCTGGCACTCGCGCGTCTCGAAGTCGATCGTGAATATGCCACCGTGACTTTCACCTTGCTTACTACCGCGCACGACGGAAGTTGCCACGAGTTTCGGGAGTCTGTCTGCCATTCCTAGTTAGTCCTTGTTACCGCGATCCAGTATTCTGGTCATTCAATCTGCTTGCACGCCTGTATGCAATACGACGCCATCATCATCGGAGCCGGCCACAATGGCCTGACTACCGCCGCCTATCTCGCCCGGGCCGGGAAGTGTGTCCTCGTGCTCGAGCGCCGGGATATTGTCGGCGGCTGCGCTGTTACCGAAGAGGTCGATCCCGATCTCGCACCGGGATGCCGCGTCTCCACGGCCTCCTACATCGCCAGCATGTTGCGGCCGACGATCATACGCGATCTCAAGCTCGAATCGTACGGTCTGCAAATGGTCGCCTGCGACCCGGGGGTTCAGGCCGCGTTCGACGACGGCGATGTCGTCGGCTGGTGGTCCAGCGAAAGCCTGATGCGCCGGGAGCTGGAACGTTTTGCTCCAAACGACATCGATGCATTCTTCGCAGCAGAAACTGAGCTCAAGCGACTGGCAGCGTACCTGCAGCCATTCTTCCTGGAGGCGCCACCCGACCTGCATGCCGGTGGGGTTAAAAAGCTCGCCGAGATGTGGCGTCTGTACCGCCGTTTTCGTGGCATTGGCGGTGATGATGTCAGCGGATTGACCAAATTCCTGACGGGCTCGCTTGGTGAGTTCCTCGACCAGCGATTTGAATCCGACAAGCTGAAGCGACTGATCCTCTCGAACAGTTTGTATGGCAAGCACGGCGGCCCCTACCAACCGGGCACAGCGATGGGCCTGTTATTTCACTTACTGAGTGGTGGCGATGCCGAGCAGCAGGCGTGGCAGGGGCATGTCATCGGCGGCATGGGTGCTATTAGCCAGGCATTGCGCTCTGCGTGCGAAGACTTGGGCGTGGAGATCCGAACAGGCTCGCCTGTCGCAAGGATCAATGTGCAGTCAGGTAGGGCCTGTGGCGTAACGCTCGAATCAGGCGACAGCCTGGATGCGAAACTTGTTGTCTCCAACGCCGATCCGAAGCGCACATTTCTCAAGCTCGTTGACGCAGCCGAACTTAAGTCGTCGTTTCGGCAGGACATTGCCAATATCCGCATGGACGGACCGGCCGGCAAGGTCAACTTCGTGCTGTCGGAAGAACCCCGCGTCAATGGCATGCCTGCGGACAGAACAAAACTGCAGCGCTCGCTTTTCACACTGATCCCGACCCTGCAGGAAGCCGAAGACAACTACAACGCATCGCAGCGTGGTGAATTGCCTGAACGACTCTGGGTCGACTGTGTGCTGGCGTCAAACGCAGACGACACGCTCGCGCCCGAGGGACGGCACATGCTGACGTGCTTCGTGCAATACCTGCCCTGGCAATTGCGTGAAGGAAGCTGGGATGGGCAGCGTGAGACGCTGGGAGACCGCGTTACCGAGTTGATCGGTCAGTTCGCCCCGAACGTGCCGGGGGCAGTCATTGCGCGCCGCGTTTTTTCACCACCGGACCTGGAGCGACGCTTCGGCATAACTGAAGGCAACATTTTTCACGGCGACATCTCACTGCAGCAGATGTTCTTCATGCGACCACTGCCGAAGTGGGCACACTATCGGACACCAATCGATGGCCTGTACCTGTGCGGTGCCGGCACCCATCCGGGCGGCGGTGTCACGGGCGCGCCGGGCTACAACGCGGCACACACAATTCTTCGCTCAATCGGCTGAGAGGCGACACTCTGGCGGCAGGGGATCCGGGCGATTCCAGCGTAGAGCTTGCGGATCATAGAAGTCATCCGCGTGCATGCGACCAGCGTGACTCTTGAACCAATCCACTAAGACATCGCGAACCATGGGCATGCCGTTTGGCATGGCGAATCCCCCCTCCGGCATGACCGGGGTGAAAATCCCGTCACCACCAAGTAGCAGGAAATCGTTCGCCATCACTTTCAATGTGTCGTCGTCGGTGATCTCGCTGCCATTTGGTCGCAGCATACGAATGGACATTTGATCAGCATTGCAGCTGACGAATACCCGCATTCCGGAAAAGCCCGCCGGACGATTCTCACTGTGCGCCTGTTGCTCGATGATCCTGCGCACGTCGCGGCCCGCCATATCGATAACCGCAATGCGATTATCGAACGGGAACATTCGAAACACGCTGCCGTAGGTCAATTCGCCCTCAGGCAGTTCGGCACGGATGCCACCGTAGACGTTGTGGAGTGAGATATCCGCATCGCTCGCTTCCAGAACCGCATCGGTCATCAGGTTACCGAGTATCGACTCGGGCCGGGTGTGCAAGGTCATCGGTGTCTCGAGGTATACACCGAGTTTCTCGGCCTCGCGTCGCGCCGCCACGCCATGAGCCCGTTCCGCAATGGCAACAACTTCCGGCATCGGGGTAACAGGACGCCCTTCGTACTCACATGGCCCCACGGTCTCTTCTACGCAAATTTCCTGAGGCGGATACACGCGACGCTCCACGATTTCGCCGCTGCGGCGGTCAACCGTGAAGTCGACCCGGCTAAATGCGCGCGTGTTCGAATAGCTGGCCGTAACTGCAATGCCGTTTACATCATGGGCGATGCCCTCGTGCACGTGTCCGGCGACGATATGATCGACGAGCCCAGCGGGAAGCGCATTCGCGACTTGCATGACCTCGCCAGACATTTCACACGAAGACGTGTCGAACGGGTCATCGAATTCGAGGCACCGGCTACCCGCATGGGCCACAACGACGATTAGCGCCGCACCACTCTCACGAAGTAGCCGTGCCTGTTTCTCGATCGCATCAGCGAGCGGTGCAATGCGAATGCCCCGGGTGTTGGCTGCGATCGTGGTCGCGGGCGTGCTTTCGGTCAGTACCCCAATGATTCCGATCTGGACGCGTGCGCGCTCGACCATTGTCGATGCCTGCACGTTATTCCACGCCACGATTTCCCCGGTCTCTGCATCGATGAGGTTCGATGCCAGTAATGGGAAGCTCGCCTCATCTGCCCTTACACGAAGAGCGCCCTGCGGATTGTCCTCATTGGTCTCCGCAATGGACTTTGGTCCGAGCGGACCGAAATCGAACTCATGGTTGCCGACGGTCGACGCGGCATAGCCCATCGCGTTGTAGGCCTCGACGACGGCGTAGCCCTCGTTGAGATTGGATTCGAGCGTCCCCTGCCACATGTCGCCCGCATCGACCAGCAACAATGCGCCGTCGGCGGAACGAGCGTCACGAACAGCCGCCACATAGCCCGAGAACGTTGTCATACCACCGCGACCAGGGCGCGGGATCAGTTCACCGTGCGCATCGTTGGTGCCCATGACGGTGATGACAACGAGGTCGGGTTGCGATGTGGTAGTAGCGCAGGCTGTGGCCAGCAGCGCGACTAGCAGTGATACAAACGTATTACGCATTTCGGAGATTCTGCCTTCTATTGCTTACAGACTGTGCCATTGCCGCGATTTGCTCGGGACCAATGCGGCAGCAACCACCGATGATTGTGGCACCTGCCGCAATCCAGTCGTTCGCCGCACGCTCACACTGCAGCGGAGTGGTCGTACCTACCCAAGTGTTATCTTCCACACGATAGGCTTCACCGGAATTCGGATAAACGACGATTGACTTTTCTGGAGCGGCTTCCCTGATCGTCGCAATGAGTGGCACAACAATGTCGGGAGGCACACAGTTTACGCCCACCGCAAGAACCTTCGAATGCTCGGCGAACAGCCCAGCCGCCTCGACAAGTGGTGTTCCATCAGCGAGATGGGTCGCATCACGGCAGGAAAAACTAATCCAACTCGAATTATGCGCGTCTCTCAATAATTCGCTAAGGACGAACGCTTCGACAGCATTGGGAATCGTTTCGCAGGCCAACAAATCGATGTCACTTGTATCCAGCAACTCGAGTCTCTCGAGATGGAACTGCCTGAGTTCATCCGCGGAAATAGCGTAGTCACCGGTGTATTCGGAGCCATCGTGCAGCACCGCCCCATAGGGCCCTATGCTGGCTGCAATCAACGGCGTTTCGGCATCGGGGTTGTCCCGCAAGAATTCGTCGCGAGCCTGCCTGGCCAGTGTGACTGAGCTCTTGATAAGACGGTCTGCCTCTTCAACCGTGGCCCCCTCCAGCATGAACCCGTGCCTGCTCGCCTGGTAACTGGCGGTTGTGACGATTCGGGCTCCCGCATCGAGGTACGCGCGATTTGCAGCGACGATGGATTGTGGGTCATCCCGCAGCAATACACCGGACCAGAGCTTGCCGTCTATGTTGCAACCCATCGCCTCGCACTGGGTGGCAAGACCGCCATCGATCACAATGGGGCCACCCGCAGACAGCAGCGCTGCGAAATCAGCGGACTTTGTGTCAATATTCTCTTTATGCACCGATTAAACTTCCTGTTCTGCCTGCCGTTTGTCCTGTTTGCCTGCGAAGGCTCGCCACCGACCACTGCGACACTCGCGTCTGTTCCTTTCGATCCTGACAACGGCAGTATTGCTGTTCGTTGCGGCACGCTGATCGATGGCCTGGCTGACGATGCCGTGGATAGCCGCATCGTCATTATCCGTGATGGACGATTCGAGCGCATCGATTCTGGCGATGCCGGACCGCCTGCCGACCTGCCCTACCTGGACCTGGCCGAGTACACCTGCCTTCCGGGGCTCATTAACACGCATGTCCACCTCGCGGACCTTCCCGATCGCGCCAGTGACTATTCTATCTACTACAGACTGACGGATGCCGAGAACACCAGGACAAC
>WTCH01000185.1 GCA_013138675.1 Woeseiaceae bacterium
TTTGCTGATTCTGAGCACGCTAAGATCCGTTGCGGGAACGATAAAGGACCATTTTAGTCCTATTTAGAGCGCCAGGCTATAGGATGCTTCGATTTTTGCTATGCTACGCGCGCCCTGGCGGCCGCCAGACCTGGGAGAATTGCACTGTCTGACCATCTCATCGAAGTACGCGATGTCGACTTTTCACGCGGCGAGCGGACGATATTCAGGGATCTGGACCTGACGATCGCCCGTGGCGAGGTGACAGCGATCATGGGGCCGAGCGGCACGGGCAAGACCACACTGCTGCAGCTGATTACGCGGCAGCTCAATCCGGATAAGGGCCAGGTCATCGTGGCCGGTGATGATATTTCGAAATACAGCATTTCCGAGCTTTACAAAATGCGGCAACGCATGGGCATGTTGTTCCAGAACGGCGCGCTGCTGACCGACATGAGCGTATTCGAGAATGTCGCGTTTCCATTGCGCGAACACACGCGGCTCGGGGAGCGACTGATTCGCAATGTTGTGCTCATGAAGCTGCACGCTGTAGGTCTACGTGGTGCCGCCTACATGATGCCTGCGCAGCTTTCGGGCGGCATGGCGCGTCGCGTCGCGCTGGCGCGGGCTATCGTCATGGACCCGGCCATGCTGATTTACGATGAGCCTTTTGTCGGTCTCGATCCGATCTCGATGGGCGTCATTGCCAAGCTCATTCGGCAGATGAATGACGCGCTCGGCATTACAAGCATCGTGGTTAGCCACGACGTCAAAGAGATCGGTGAGGTCGCGGATTTCAGCTATGTGATCGCCGACGGCAAGGTTGCTGCCTCCGGTCGTCCGGCTGATCTCAAGAATGAGTCGTCGGAACTGGTCAGACAGTTCATGCTGGGGCTGGCCGACGGACCGGTCGCGTTTCACTACGACGCCCCTGACTATGCCGAGCAACTCCTCGGCTCGGGAACGGACTAAGCACTCATGTTTCGCGAAATCTGGAACACATTTCTAAATTTCCTGCACGACTTTGGTGCCATGTGCCTGTTTTTCCTGCGCTTGCTGCAGTACACGCCGTCAGTGCTTGTCAGGCGCTTTAACCTGGTTTCCTACCAGGTGTACAACGCGGGTGCGTTGTCACTCGTCGTCATCATGATTAGTGGACTATTCGTCGGTGCAGTGCTGGCGCTGCTGGCTTATTCCAGCCTTGAGCAATTCAATGCTGAGGACACGACCGGTATTTTCGCTGGGCTCGGCCTCACCAAGGGAATCGGGCCTGTGTTCACCGCGCTTCTGTTTGCCGGGCGCGCCGGGACTGCGCTCACATCAGAAATCGGCCTGATGAAGGCAACAGATCAGCTCTCCGCAATGGAAATGATGGCCGTGGATCCAATGCGTTATGTCGCCGTGCCCCGGTTCCTGGGCGGCGTTATCGCCGTGCCGCTTCTTACCGCGATATTCACCTCGATTGGTCTATTGGGCGCACATCTCGTTGCGGTTGAGCAGCTCGGTGTCGACGTCGGATCGTACTGGCAGCAGTTACAGAATGTTGTCGACGGTCCTGATATTCACGAGGGAATTACGAAGAGCATTGTGTTCGGATTTATCGCCAGCCTGGTGGCCGTCTGGGAAGGTTATAATTCGAAGCCGACCGCCGAAGGTGTTGGACGGGCCACGACACGGACCGTCGTCGCTACGTCGATCGCAGTGTTGTTTTTCAATTACATGATTACCGCAATTTATCTCTGAGGCTTGACTATGCAGCAGACACGTACGATTGAGATTGGTACTGGACTATTCGCCTTGCTCGGCATTAGTGCGCTATTTTTCCTGACCACGCAGACAACAGGTAGTGACGATTTCAACGTCGATGATACCTACGAAGTGGCGGCGCGATTTGACAACGTTGGCAGTCTGAAGCCGCGAGCGCCGGTGTCGATGTCTGGCGTTACCATTGGCCGGGTCACCGAGATTCACTTCGACTCCGATGCTCTGGAGGCCGTCGTCACCTTCGTCGTAGACAGTCAGTACGACCAGCTTCCCGATGACTCCGACGCCAGTATTTTGACGTCAGGTCTGTTGGGCAGCCAGTATATTGGTCTTACAGCCGGTGGGTCACCGTTCTATCTCGAAGACGGTAGTGAGATCCTGTTCACACAATCAGCCCTCCTGCTTGAGAATATAATAGGCAAGTTCCTGATCAGTGGGCCGCCGGATGGTGATGGCGAGGACGAAGAGTAGTTTGAGGTACGGATGAATATGTTTCGATTGGTGACATTTGCTTTCATTGCAGCGCTCGCGCTGGCTTTGCCTGATGCTGAGGCCGCGACCCGGCCCAGCGAGGTCATCGAGGGCGCCGTTGATTTGCTGAACGAGGGCCTGAGCGGTCGCAAAGAAGAACTTACTGCCGACGAGGATGCGCTGCGTGCATTCATTGACGGTATTCTTTTGCCGCGTTTCGACCGCGAATTTGCCGCTGGTGCAGTATTGGGTAAACACTGGCGGACTGCGAGTGATGAGCAGAAGGATCGATTCGTATCTGCTTTTTACGCGACACTTTTGCAGCGTTATGCCGACGGGATCCTGGAGTTCGATATGGATCGTGTGGAGATCCTCCCGTACAAGGGCAACGCCAGTAAACGAACCACGGTCGTCAAGACAAATGTACGTCTCGATGATGGCAGCAAGATTCCGGTGCACTACGGCCTGGTGAACCGCGAAGACCAATGGCGCATGTACGATGTGAAAATCGAAGGCATTTCTTATGTCATCACCTATCGCAAGGAGCTCGAGTCAGAAATACGCAGCACGAGCCTCGACGCAGTCATTAACAGGCTTGAGCGAGAAGCTGGCGCGGCTACAAATGAGTGAGTTCGATCTGCAGGACCAGGGCGAGGGGCGTTTTTCGCTCAGCGGCGACATGTCTTTTGAAACGGCGAACCAGATCCTGAATTCGAGTGAACCATTGTTTCGACAACACGCCGCACTTGAAATCGACCTGTCGGGAGTTGGCAAAGCCGACTCGGCTGGCCTCGCTCTGATGCTTGAATGGAAGGCGCAGGCCGGACAGCGCGGCGCGGCAATTCAGTTCGTTGCTATTCCGGACAGCCTTCTGGCCGTTGCGAAAACGTCCGAGGTCAGTGACCTGATTTAAACGGGCCTATTCAGAGGCCTCTTCTGCTGTCGTGTCTTCGTCCACGAAGAACTCGTCAAACATCTCGTCGTCGTAAAACTCTTCTTCTTCATCCGTTGGCGGATTGCCGTCGAAAATGCGGAATGTGCGGTTTTGCCGGAATGCCTCGCGGACGGTGACGTAGGGATCCTGGGAGTCCTCGAGAATGGAGTCTGCACCCAGCAAGCGATACCTGAGGTCGACGAAACGTAGAGCCCAGACTTTGTCGCGCACGGACGTGTTGTCGTAATACGTCCAGACATCCGAGTAATAGTCGACTGGTATTGCGACGGCGTCCGAGGCCATAGTCGGCCCCAGGAATGGCAGGACGATGTAAGGACCGTCGGGTACGCCCCAGACCGACAAGGTCTGTGCGAAGTTCTCGTCGTAGCGCTCCATACCGGAAGCCCCTGCGATGTCAAACAAGCCAACGATTCCCAGAGTGCTATTGAACAGGAAACGCCCGAGTTCGTTAAATCCCTGTCCGGGTTCGCCTTGCAGGAAGTTGTTCAGCGCCGATCGTGGCGTCGTCAGGTTGCTGAAGAAATTCGTGACACTGCGGCGTACCGGCGTGGGCACGACCTTGCGGTAACCGCGGGCGAGGGGACGAAATGCGACCTTGTCCAGCGCCATGTTAAATGAATGCACCGTGCGGTTGAGTGGCTCAAGCGGGTCGTACTCGACGTAGGTCGAATTCTCATCCAGCGGATCGTGCGACGCACAGCCCGTAAGGGGCCCAGCCACTACTAGAAGAAGCAACGCCAACAAGTGCGAAAAACGCACTTCGCTCCGCATTATTGGCTCGTACTCACGGTAAGGCCGACCGGGCGACTGCGCTGCAACTGAGTGAGCTGCTCCTCGGTCATGAACTCGCGGATGAAGTCGATCCTGGCTTCAAACCGAATGCGCTGGATCTCCTGCAACTCTGGCATTGCCAGCGCCTGGCGCAGGTAGTTGACGCCGCCAACGAGGTCACCAGTCATCAATCGGTACTCTGACAGGTAGTAGTAGGCCTCGGCGCCTTCGCCGGCCATCGAGGCAGCCCTTGCGATCAGCCGCACCTGTTCCGGCGTTGGCGGCACGTTATTCATCAGGTCGAGTAGCATCGTGTGCGCCTGTTCGGCCTTGCCGAGTTGCAGCAAGAGTTCTCCGTAGTGGATGACCAGTGGCACATTGCGGGGGAACAGATCGACTGCCTCGTCAAAGGTCCTCTGACCCGCGGAGTACTGTTCAAGGGCAAGTTGGGCTTGACCCAGTCCAATGTGGAACGCAATGACTTTCTTGTCTTTTTCCACCAGGTATTCAAAGATCCGGCGGGCCTCATAGTCGCGCCCGGCGCGCTGATAGGCGACCGCCCGTCCATAGCGTTCAACGTCCGTCTGATTCTCGTAGTCGCGACGTTCGAAATAGCTGACCGCTTGCTCCGACGTATCGAAGGCTGCAACGCGCAGCCGCGCCTGTACCAGTCCGTAGTTGGTTGAGTCGGACGTGCTGACGCGGGGGTATGCCGCGGATCGTGTACGGGCTTCCGCAATTCGTGCGGACGTCACCGGGTGAGTACGCAGGAACTCCGGCATGCGTTCGTCGGGTGCGCTGAGTTGTTGCCGCGACATCACTTCAAAAAACGAACTCATACCGTGCGGGTCAAATCCGGCCTGGGCCAGTGCGCCGATGCCGATACGGTCCGCTTCGTATTCATTGCTGCGTGTGAAATTGATTTGCTGTTGTGCCGCAGTACCCTGAGCTATGGCCATTCCGGCCTGGACGACGTCGGCATCTCCACCGGCTGCGCCAAGAATCAGGGCGCCCAGCATTAGTGCTGTCGACAGAACGCTCTGCCGGCTGCTTGCATGAATGGACCGTGCAATGTGGCGTTGCGTGACGTGCGCGACCTCGTGAGCCAGTACGCCAGCGAGCTCGTCTTCATTGCGCGAGGCATCGATAAGGCCGGTGTGAACGCCGATATATCCGCCGGGCAGCGCGAAGGCGTTGATCCGCGGGTCATCAACCACAAAAAACGTGAATTCATGATCCCCGTCGTTGGTTTGTGCGGCAATGAGGTGGCCAATTTCGTTAATGTACTCGGTGATTTGCGGGTCTTCGACCAGTTGCCCGCTCATGCGAATGCTGCGCATGATTGCGCGCCCGATCTGGGCTTCCTGCGACTTGTTGAGAATCGCATCGGCCGGGCTGCCCATATCCGGGATCTTGATATCATCCGCGCCGGCACCGCTGACGAATACGACAGCCGTAACAGCGAGCAGCGTCAGAGCGCGTTTGGCGAAATCACGAATCAACAGAAAATCTCAAAATTACAGGGCCTTACAACTGGGACCCTGTATCTTAGCGTGTGTTCCACATTCTAACGCTTTCGAGCACCTCTGCGGCATGCCCTTTTACCTTAACTTTGCGCCACTCTTCCCGCAGCTTGCCGTCTTTGTCGATCAGGAACGTACTGCGGACAACGCCCATGAACTTTCGGCCGTACAGGGTCTTTTCGTGAATTACGTCAAACGCCTTGCAGAGCTTTTCATCGGGATCCGACAGGAGGTCGAACGGAAAACCCTGCTTGGCCCTGAATTTCTCATGTGAAGCGATACTGTCGCGAGATACACCGAAGATCACCGTGTTCTGGCGCCGAAACTTTGCTGACAATTCCTTGAAGTCGAGTCCTTCCTGGGTGCAGCCAGGGGTGCTGTCTTTCGGATAGAAATAGATAACGACGTTTTTCCCGCGCAGGTCTTTTAGCCGCATGTTCTTGTCGCCCGTTGCCTCGCACGTGAAATCGGCAACGACGCGGTTCAATGTGGGTCCGCCCAATGGATTCTCCTTGCTACTGGATTCAGGCTTTTACTGGCTCGAGAATGGCATCAAGATTGAGGCGATCGCACAATTCCAGAAACTCGTCACGTAATTGCGCGATATGCACGGTCGAGGGGATGTTGACGGCCATCTGGACCGCGAACATCGGTGCCCCCGTGTGTGCGGCAGCGTAGCCGCGCGTGGCTACGTCAGCGATCTCAATATTATGCGCGGCAAAGAAGTTTGCGAGGCCGAACACAATGCCCTGGTGGTCGAGACTGACCGCATCGACGGCGTAGGGCATTCGGTCGTCCTTGACGGCGCGTTGTCCAGTCTTGCGAATCGTGAAGGTCAGGTTGTCGCCACGGCCAAGCTTTTCGAGCTCCCTCTCGAGCTTGTCCAGTGTGTGCCAGTTACCCGAGACCAGCATGAGCATTGCGAACTCGGACCCGAGTGTTGCCATGCGGCTTTCCTCGATGTTGCCGTCGCAGGCCATGATGACCTTGGTGATGTCCTGGACGACGCCCGTGCGGTCCGTGCCAATTGCTGATAAAACAATAAGTTGTGACATTTATCTCGAAACTATGTGGATGGTTGTAGATGTGCCTTGCCAGCACCGGACATGAACAGTAACATCGCCGCCTCACACAGGCGAGGATCTGCAGTGTTCAAGGGCTCTCTGGTCGCTTTAGCAACGCCATTCGACTCCAATAATCGGGTCGATTACGCGTCGCTCAAGGGGCTGATCGAATTTCATGTCAGTGAAGGGACTGACGGTCTCGTGATTGCCGGCACAACCGGTGAGGCGGCAACAATGAATCGGGACGAGCATACAGAGCTCGTCGCCAGGTCTGTCGAGTTCGCGGGCGGACGGTTGCCCGTCATCGCGGGGACTGGCTCAAATTCGACGCGCCAGACAATCAATATGTCACGGTGTGTTGCAGAAATTGGTGTGGATGCATTACTGGTCGTCGTGCCGTACTACAACAAGCCGATGCAAGAGGGCATGTTCCAGCATTTCACAGCAATTGCTGACGCCGTGCCCAAGCCAGTGCTGATGTACAACGTTCCTGGCCGGACTGTTGCGGACATGCAGGCTGAAACGGTTGCCCGCCTTGCTGAGCACGACAATATCTTCGGTATCAAGGAAGCGACCGGCGACATCGAGCGCCTGCGACAGATTCAGGCGCTGGTCGACGACAAAAACTTCATGTTATACAGCGGCGATGATTTCTCGGCGCTGGAGTTTCTTAAAGAAGGCGGGCATGGCATCGTGACTGTTAGCGGCAACGTTGTTCCCGCAGCCATCGCGAGACTCTGCAGCCTGGTGGCGGAAGGTGCGTTTGACGACGCGAAAGAGATTGATGATTCCTTGCAGCCCTTGAACAATGCCCTATTTGTCGAGTCGAATCCGATACCGGTCAAATGGGCACTGAACCAGATGGGGCTCATCCCGCCGCATCTGCGTTTGCCGATGACGCAGTTTGCGCCGGAGTACCACGATCAAATGCGAGCAGCGCTGGCTGTCGCAGGAGTTAACCTGGAGAATGCCGCATGATGCTGGCGAGATTGTTGTTAGTAGCCGTTCTAGGCGCGATGGCGGCTTGTGGCGGGTCGAAAATGCTGACCTGCGACGAAGGTCCGTACCAGGCGGCAGTGCGTTCACCGCGTGTGCAGTCCCCGGAAGGACTGGATAGCCTGGATCCGCTCAATGAAGCGCCACTTCCGGCGGCATCGCCGCAAGCCCCACGGCCGGCTGAAGGGCCATGCCTGGAGCATCCGCCCGAGACCATCAGGATTGAGTGAGCAAATTACGGAGAGATGGCTGAGTGGTTTAAGGTGCTCGCCTGGAAAGCGAGTGTGCGGTGATACCGCACCGAGGGTTCGAATCCCTCTCTCTCCGCCAGAAAAATCAGAGGCCCCTTCAAGGGGCCTTTTGTTTTTCTCGCCGAGTGAGCGCCAGGATTTCGAACCCTGTTCGACCAACGCAGCAGCGCAGCTGCTAGTTGGCGGGGAGCCCGCGGAGCGGGCGAGCCACAAAATTCCCATGCGATTTTGGACGCACGAAGTGCGCCCCGTAGGGGCGAGGAGCGGAGCGACGAGTCAATCCCTCTCTCTCCGCCACTTCAATCCCTTCTCAGAACGCCTCGCCGACACCGACGTAAATCTCCGTGCCTTCCGTGCCGGTAGCAACGTCGAATGACAGGCCTACACGATGTTCCTTGGACAGCACGAAACGAGTGCCTATTCCGACGGCGGGCAGAAAATTGTTACCAAAATTGCTGAATTTGTCTGCGACCTCACCGAATCCCACAAAGCCAGTGAATATCCAGCGATCACTGTAATGCCAGCGATATTCTGTTTGTGCCGCGTACATCATACGGTCACGAAAGCGGCCCGACGGATAACCGCGCAGGTCCGTACTGCCGCCAAAGGAGCTTTTCAGAAAAAACGGCACATCGCCTTCTGCCCAACGCATCATGACGCGAGAAGCCAGAACGTTGCGCTCGCCTATTGGATGATAATAGTTCGCTGAGATCTTGTAGGTTTCGCCGTCAAAATCACTGCCCACCGAGTCACTGTAGAACATTGCGCGGCCGTCGATCTTCCAGCCCTCCCTTGGAAATTGCTCGTGGTCCCGCGAATCCCACTCGAGCGGAATCATCCACGCGCCGATATCCAGTCCGCCAATTGGGTTGACCAGATTGGGGTCCGGGATAACCAATTCCGCGCGCGTGTCGACCGTGCCGCCCGTATAACCGAGCCCGACATAGAGTTTTTTCCACACTCGGTAGGTACCGCTCGCAAAATAGAGCGGCATCTCCTGCAAAATATCGAGGCCGATTCCAAGTTCGTTTTGGTCATTGCCGACACCGTAAAAGCGATAACGCAGGTCCGCGTAGGCCGCGCCGACTTTTACTCGCAACTTGTCCTCGAGAAGGTGCAGGTAGGCGCCGCCGCCATAGGCGTAGCTGCCATTTTCGGCAATCATGCCGAAGCCACCTATTATCGACGGTGGGGACTCGGAGCCCTCTTTCTTTGAATTCAGGAAGTAACCGCCTGCAAGTGTCAGATTCCAGCCGAGCTGCGGTGAATAGCCGGGAATTGGCGCTATCACCAGGTCCTTGGGCCACCTTTCTGCAAATCGCTGCAGGGATGTGCCTTCGAAATCCGCATCACCCAGGTCGAGTCCGCCGCCGACCATGTCAAAAGCCTCGGCCGCAGGCAGGTCGAAGTCGCGATTATCTTCTACGACTTCTTCATTGCC
>WTCH01000073.1 GCA_013138675.1 Woeseiaceae bacterium
GGGAATATTTCAAACCTCACGAACGCCTGGCCCTTGAGAAGGAACTGGAAGAGTACATAGCTGCGATGACGGCATCGCTGGACTTCGCAAGCTCGGGCGCGAACCTGGGTAATTTATTTAGTGCACAAGGGAACGTGGAAGAGGCTGAGCACTACTATCGCGAAGCTATAGACGTTGACAGCCTGTTCATCCCAGCCAAGATGAATCTTGCCATGTTGTTAAGCGAGCAAGGGAGAAACGACGAAACCGAGCAATTGCTGCGAGAGGTACTGGATGCTTATCCCGACCAACATGACGCATCTTACTCACTCGCGCTCCTGTTGGTTGGACTGGGCCGAAGCGACGAAGCGCTGCCCTATCTGGGGCAGGCGTCGGCAGGGATGCCACAACATTCGAGAGTGCACTACAACTACGGGTTATTACTGGCGCAAGTCGGCCGGGACGCAGAGGCCGAGATTGCGCTGCGAAAAGCGCTAAGCATCGACACCGAGAGTATCGACTACATGTACGCCCTGATCGACTTCTACTACAAGCGTGCGCGCCCGATCGAGGCACTGGAACTGGCGGAACAATTGATCGCCGTCTACCCGGAAAACCGACTTGGGCACGATCTCAAAGCAGTCATTCAAGGCCAGTAGGATTCTCCTGTGGGCTCGAAATGACCATCACAGCAAAATCGGCTAATGATCAAGTTTTGATCAGGTCTCTCAGAAGCCCCTGTCCCATGCTACGCCTGACTTTTAAGGAAGTGGCGAGAGGGACGAAAAATGAACAGATTAATGCTGATTGGGCTGGCTATAGTGTTGAGCGCCTGTGGTGACGAGGGAAATGGCGGCTCGTCCAGATCTAACTCGAAAGACACCGGACTCTCTGTCGGTGGTGTACTTTTGTGCATTGCCGTGGTGCTGGTCTCGGGCGACGACTCGTGCGCTTCTAGTGCAGGGTCCGGGAGTGGCGGGTCGAGCGGAAGCGGATCAAACGGTGGCACCAGCTACGGTGGAACTGGCCCGGGCGGAAGTGGATCTGGTGGAACTGGATCGGGTGGGACCGGATCAAGCGGCGGTAGCGGCTCCGGCAGCTCGACGCCACCCGTACTCAATAATCCGTCCTATGTGGCTAGCGTTGACGAGATAGAGCCAAACAATGATCTGATCAACTCTCAGGTTCCGCAGCCGGCGACCGTTAGCGATCCCAACCTTCAAACGGGATGGAGTATCAATGGTTCGGCAAACGACATAGATGACACGCGTGATGCGTTTGCGTTTACGCCGCGCCGGGCATACATGTATCGAATCTCGCTGTGCCCGCCGGGCGAACGAGCCTGCGAAAATCACCACGGCATGGACACGCTCACGCTGTTCTGGCGCCTTCTTGACCAGGATGGCAACGAAATCACCTCGTCGCAGGGATCATGGACAAACAAAGCACACCTCATGCTGGACGCAGGTTTGATGTACTACGTCGTCATCGATGCGGGCGACACAATGGGCGCCAGTGTTGAATACAAGTTTTATGTCTATGAGTCGAGCTAGGGCGGTGACGACAGCTTTGACTAAAGCGTTATTCCCCTAACCGTGACCCACATCACACGTGCGGCGTACCAAGTTCGATATAACATAATAGGTACGAGGAGGTGTGGATATGGGTTTCGAGTCCAGTCATGGCCGGGTGATGCCGGTACACAATCTTTGCGACTACTTTCGCACGTCGATCGACGATGTGATTGCACAGCAGGGCATCGAGCTCGATCCACATGCTACGCATTACGTCGTCAACATGATGACGTTGTTCTCCCGCTCCGAGGAATTCTACGAAGACGACGGCGAAACCTACGGGCTGAAACCGTTAGCTTTGATGCTGGCAGACGCGAGCGACGCGCCGACACCAGAACATCGAAACACCATCCTGCAACGCATCGGCGACGTCGCCTTGTTCATTTCCGGTTTTTTTGCCGAGAGCCTCGCCAACAAGGCGGTCGACGTCGACTACTACATGCACATGGGTGTGAATGCCTATGGGTCGCTGTCCGAAGAAGCACGTCGTACCTTTCGCGGCCGGGCGTTCGCCGATGTATTCCGCGAACTGGCCACTAATTTTCATATTTTGACCGACGTCCTGCACGAGATTCGCGATGGTGCGTGTGCGGACTCGGATGCCAATCTGTTACGCACCTATGAAATCTGGCGCAAGACCGGCAGCCGCCGTGCCGAGAACATCCTGCGTCGCCAGGGCGTGGTGCCGCTCGCCAGCGCTAAGAGGCCGCCGCACTGACCAACTCGCCGCGCCGTCGAGTCCTGATGAGTGTATTGTCATACTGATACTGGTCGGACGATAGGTAATGACTGTGATAGCCCCTAACGGCCATTGGTGGACTCGTTTCTCCTGGGTTTGGCTGGCCATGCTCGTGCCATCGCTTGTGTTTTCCAACGGGCGTTGGCAGCTTGCGGTTGCAGCGCTGGCGACCCCCTTCTTTGCTCGCCTTTTCCTCATGTCGCAGCCTGTCGTGAAGGGGTTGCTGGTAGTGTTGCCGCTGCAGTTGGGCGCCTACCTGGTCATGTGGTGGGAGGTCATCCCGGCACCTGGTGTTCTCTATTACATCATCGCCGCGTCGTACGGGCTCTGTTACTTCTTGCCGTTCGTCATCGACCGAATTGCAGCAACGCGTCTCACGGGCTTCGAAAGTACCCTTGTGCTGCCGCTTTCGTGGTTCCTCATAGAAATCCTCATACAGCTACTAACACCGTATGGCAGTTGGTCGTCTGCCGGGTATACGCAGATGGGCCACGCGTTCCTGACACCGCTGGCAGCCTGGGTGGGTGTCGCTGGCGTAGCCTTTGTCACTGTGTGGGCTCCGTCAGTGGCATCGTGGATGGTGATGACGAAAACCCCGATGAGGAGCCGCATTCTCACGTCTGCGCTGTGGGCTGGTTCGATTGTGGTATTGGTGTTATTGGCGAGAACACCGCCTGCAATCGACTTGCCGAATGCAAGCAATGTTCCGGTGGCGGCGATCACACCATCGAACGAGGCAACGCTTCGCGTGCAACGCGCCGTGCAGGTGGCCAGGGAGAGCGGCGAATTTTCCGACGAAATTCTTGCCCGTCTCGATGGCATCACGTCTGAGCTCAATGACGGCTTAATGATGCGAAGCCGCGATGCGGCTCAAAAGGGTGCCCGGCTGGTCGTTTGGTCAGAAACGGCGGGCCGCACCCTGGGTTCTCAGGAGGATCGTCTCATTGCCCGCGGGCAAGAGCTGGCGCGCGAAGAGGGCATCTATCTTTTCATGGGCCTTGGTGTGTTGCATCCGGGTAAGCAACCGCCGCTGGAAAATAAAGTGGTCGCCATTACCCCATCCGGTGAGATCGCGTGGCAGTACCGAAAAGCCCGACCCATCGTGGGATCGGAAGCGCCATTCTTGCCGCCCGGACACAATGATCTGGCGACACTGGACACGCCATTCGGACGGATCGGTCTGGTCATTTGCCACGATCTCGATTTCGCTGATTTCGTGGCGCAGGCTGGCCGCAAAGAGGTGGAACTTATGCTTGTACCCTCGGCTGACTGGCTCGTCATCGCTGATTTACATTCCAAGATGGGCATCATGCGCGCTGTCGAAAACGGCTTTTCCTTGCTTCGGCCCGCGCACGATGGCCTGACAGTAATCGCATCACCGCAAGGTCATGTGATCGACTCGGAATACGATGCCGAACTTGAAAGTCGTGTTTTCGTGGGGCAAGTCCCTATTGCACGTGCCCACACCATTTATCCTCGCGTCCGACCGTATCTCCCGCTCGTTGCCAGCGTGTTACTCGTTGGATTGCTCGTTATAGCCTGGCGACAACAGCCATCCTGAAGAATGCTGTCTTACAGTGATGCGAGCTCTTCGGCCGAATGATCTGCAATACCCAGTGACTCCGGCGTACGCAATGCCTCGGCCCTGTAGTCGCGTGCCATCACGATCGTGGCGACGTTGATCACTGCGTCGATACCAGGCGTTGCAACACCGATCTGCTGGCCAAGCTTCGACATGAACACCAGTCCGTAGCCGACGTCTTCGTTGAGGTAGCGATGATCGAGCTGCGGCTGGGCACCGATGCCCAGGAATCCAGGAGCCTTGCGGTAGCCATCGCCGTAGTTTGCTTCCAGCATGTAGCCCTGGCGCATGCCCATCACGGGGTCGGGCAGAATGGTAATGCCCAGCGCGTCACCAATAGCGATGCGCTCATTGTCGAGGGCTTCAATCAGGCGGCCGACCGAATCGCTCACACCTTCTTCGTAAAACAGAAAATCCCCGCCTGTCATTTCGATGCGGGCGGCGTTACTTAGAGTCACTGCCGGATGAATGATCGGGTTCGCATTTTGCAGGCTCGTCTGCAGGACGCTTGTTGCAGGTTCCATGCTCGGGTAGACGTCGCTGATGAGATCCAGGATATCGCCTGTATGTTTTCCCGGTAGTGCTGCCAGTAAGTTTCCAGCCTTGAGTTTCAGGAACACGCGGACCTTGCCCGGCTCGGTTAGCCGTACGGCGTAGTGCAGGGTTGAGGTCTCCGCGACACGGATAGACTCATCGTCTACTGCCAGCCCGGCAGCTCGTTTGAAGGCCAATGCGCCGCCGCAGGAACTCGGAGTGACGATGACTGTTTGCCCTTCCTTCAGTTTGCCGGCCACGGCTCTGCCGAATGGCACGGTACTGTAGGCCGGGCCGACAACGTAGATTATCTCTGCATCCTGCAAGGCCTCATCAATGTCATGGCCTGACCAGGCAATCTTTGCGAACCCGGAGATATCGCCCTCGGCATGGATTCCGCCTTGCTCGGCGATCTTTGCGATGTTGTCAGGGAATTGCTCGAAATCGAATACGCGGACATCGTGTCCGTGCGCCGCACAATCGAATGCCAAAGCAGTGCCACCGGCACCTGCGCCTAGTACAGTGATTTTCATGATTGCCTCTCAGGTTTCGTTCTGGAAGCAGGATACGCGAGCCTGAGGGTTAGTGAATACGCAGCTTCCGAATATGTGTGTAGGCGATCTGAGCGATCGAGACTGCGAGGATCGCGAACAGCAAACCGGCAGACACGGGTGAGCGGAACTGCGGGTAGCCCAAAACCAGAAAAGTCATGTGTATTGCGAAAGCGAAGAGTCCGACGCCAGCCAGCAGATAGCTGAAAGTCTTTGCGTAGTGGCCCGACTGGGCTACCTGAACGAGGCCGTAGAAGAAGATCGCCAGCAGAAAGAGATGCAGAATGAGAAACAGCTCAATGCCGCCTGGCAGGTGAAACATCTCCCATTCATGCCAGTACGCAGAATCAATCTCATGCGTGACCAACAATGTCAGGTTAAGCAGAT
>WTCH01000144.1 GCA_013138675.1 Woeseiaceae bacterium
GTGGGCGACTACAGCCACAAGAACATCAGCACAATATTCAGCTATACAGCTGGCGTGATGTGGGAAATCGCGGATGGCTACAACTTCCGTGCCAATTTTGCTCGCGCGCAGCGTGCGCCGGATCTTACCGAGCTGTTTTCTCCAGAACGCGGTGACTACGACAGCTACACCGATATTTGCGACGAAGTGTCAGCTACCTCAACGGAAGATGGCCACCACAATTGCCGATTGGAACCTGCAATTGCAGCAGCTATCGCGCTTGATCCGACATTTGTCTTCGCTGATGACAACAATGGCTATTCGCCGCGCGCGGGTAACGCGGATCTTTTCGAGGAAACGGCCGATACGTATACCGTCGGTTTCAGTCTTGCACCGGGATTCCTTGACGGCTTCCAACTCGCCGTCGATTACTACGACATCAGTGTGGATGACGCAATTATTAGCGTTGCCAATAACGAGATAATGAAACAGTGCTATAACTCGTCAGTGTCTCTGGGTGATCCGAATGCGTTCTGCGATGATATTGATCGCGACACTGAGGGGCAGATCATCAGAATCCTGCAGCGTGAGTTCAATCTCAATGAATTGAGTACCAGCGGTATCGATTTAGCTCTGGATTGGGTGTGGGACGTAGGAGCAGGCGACCTGCAACTCGCAGCACATTGGACACACATCCTCGATCATGAAGAAGAATTTCAGGGTAATGACGGTCCGGAATTTGTTGACCTCAACAACACACTCGATTACGGCATATTCGAGGACGTTGGCACAGCATCACTCGCCTGGAGAACCGGTAATTGGCGTCTTCGTTGGCGTGTCGCGTACAAGGGCCCCGTCGTAGACCACCACGATCGCGTCGAGGATTACAAAGAGCGATTTGCTGACAACGATGCATTGTGTGCAGCAGGCGACCCGGGATGCATCACAAATCCGGAAGTGCCGAAGTACCTCTACTATCCGTCCTATACCCGGCATGACCTGTCCGTGAATTACGATATGGCGCTGCAGGGTGGTTCGAACTTGAATATCTTCGGTGGTGTCAGGAACCTGTTCGAGAAAGACCCATTTGTTCCGCGTACAGGCGATGCCTACGAAGGCGGCATTGGCAACTACGACAGCAAGTTCGGAGGCGGAATTGGTCGCTTCTATTTCGTGGGCGCTGAAATGCGGTTTGGTGGTTAGTACGATAAAAAGAATAAGCAAATGCAACACGCGAACCAGCCCAGTTATTGGGCTGGTTTCGCTTCTGCTCTGGCTGTTTTCGCCATTGGCCCTGGCGCAGGCCGATGAGTGGCACTTCTCAGACGTCGAGAGAATAGTCGCAGTAAGCGATATTCACGGTGCCTATGATGCGTTGATTGAGACGCTTCAAGTGGCTGAGGTCATTGATGAAGATCTCGCCTGGAGCGGTGGCAAGACACATTTTGTAATAACCGGCGATCTGCTGGACCGCGGCCCTGATTCACGGCTGGTGATGGACCTCATCATGCGCTTGGAGAACGAGGCACCTCGGGCGGGCGGTCGAGTGCATCAATTACTCGGTAATCATGAGGTCATGAATCTGAATGGCGATCTGCGCTACGTGGCTGATGAAGAATACGCGGCGTTTCTCGACATAGAGTCAGAAAAGGATCGCGAGTACTGGTACAAAAGATATCGTCGTGGTCACCCGGCGGATAGCGACGAAGCAGCGGTACGTTGGCAATTCGACGAGAAAGCTCCGCCCGGATTTTTCGGGCATCGTAAAGCTTTCCGCTACGACGGTCCCTATGGAAAGTGGCTGTTGCAGAAGCCCCTGATGGTCGTCATCAACGATACGGTGTTCGTGCACGGAGGAATTCCGCCGTTCGTTGCCGAGTACGGACTCGAAGGCGTGAATGTGGATCTCAAAGAGAATCTTCACGACTACCTGACCTCTCGAGTTGCGCTCGAGAGAAAGACCATCCTGAGTCCAATTGACAGATTTAAGGAAATTCCTGAGATACTCATCCGGAAGTCGAAGATTGGACAGCTTCTCGACATTGATAGGGGAACAGCGCAGATGGTCATTGATCTGGGTGATACTCCATTGCACGGTCCTGAAGGCCCGACCTGGTATCGCGGCACGGCCAGTTGCAATAGCCTCATCGAAGGCGATTCACTTAATGCTGCGCTCGATGTGCTCGGCGCACAACGCGTTGTCATAGGCCACACGCCGACGATCACCCGCCGCGTGCAACAGCGTATGAATGGACGCATTGTCGAGATCGACACTGGCATGCTCAAGAAAAACTACGACGGCAGCGGCCACGCATTGATCATCGACGACGGCGAACTCAGTGTGGTCAATCAGGATGGCACGCAAGACCTGGTCCCAATCGTTCACCCGGTACGCGTCGGTCACGAGTCGATAGAAATAACAGACGATGAGCTGGCCAGTATTCTCGTGAACGGCGAGGTTAAAGAGATTGATGCAGGCTTGTCGTCGTGGAAGCTGGTGCAGGTCACGACCGAAGACAGGCAATTGCATGCGTACTTTCGTGAGCTACCGGAAGAGGAAGGATTCATAAATGAGCTTGCGGCTTACAAACTCGATCGCATGTTGGGGCTTGGCATGGTTCCGGTCACGGTTCGACGAAATATCGCGGATAAAGATGGCACGTTGCAGTTCGTTCCGGCCGCTACGTTAACTGAACGCGAGCGTGTGGCTGTCGGCAGGGGCAGGAGTACACCGTGCCCGCTGGACAGGCAAACGAGTGCAATGTTCGTGTTCGATACGCTAATTCACAATACGGCAAGAACGCCGTCGACAATGGTGTACAGCCCTGACGACTGGCTATTGATACTGGTTGATCACGAAAACGCGTTTGGCGCAGAACTGGAAAGACCTGATTATTTGGACGGCGTCGATATTGTCATTGGTGACCAATGGCGGGCGGCGTTACTTGAGCTGGATAACGCGACGCTTCGTAAGGGACTTGGGGACGTGCTGGACGAGCGCCGCCTGTCAGCCCTGGCAAGTCGTCGAGCTGCCCTGATAAAAGGCTCCTTGGAATGAATTATAGATCTGCCTGGATTATTGCGATTTTCCTGCTGGCCGCTTGCGCGCCGGTTTCCGATCAAAATGAGTACAAAGAGTACGACATTGCGACACTGCAGAGATTAATGAACGAGGGTGAGCTCAGCTCGGCACAGCTCACTGAGTATTACCTGCAGAGGATTGAATCCATCGATCGCAATGGCCCCAAACTGAACGCCATTATTGAGCTGAATCCGGACGCACTGGCAATAGCGAAAGCCCTCGACGAGGAACGGCGAACAAGCGGACCGCGTAGTCCCATGCACGGTATACCGGTCGTATTAAAGGCGAACATCGATACCGCCGATCAAATGACAACAACCGCCGGGTCTCTCGCGTTGGCCGGCCATCATCCTCCCGCCGATGCATTTGTCGTCGCAAGACTTAGAGAGGAGGGGGCCGTCATACTCGCCAAGGCGAATCTCAGCGAGTGGGCGAATTTTCGTTCAAGCGAGTCATCGAGCGGCTGGAGCAGCATCGGTGGTCAGACCAGGAATCCCTACGGCACCGGGCGTAACCCTTGTGGCTCATCGAGCGGTTCCGCGGTTGCGGTCGCGGCCAGCCTCACGAGCGTGGCTATCGGAACAGAGACCAACGGCTCAGTGGTTTGCCCGTCCAGTGTGAATGGCGTTGTAGGTATCAAGCCGACGCTGGGATTGATCAGCCGAAGTGGCATCATCCCGATCGCACATAGTCAGGATACCGCGGGCCCGATAGGGCGCACGGTCGAGGATGCCGCAATTTT
>WTCH01000218.1 GCA_013138675.1 Woeseiaceae bacterium
GGCTCGATGTCATTTGTGTCGAGAAAAATGACTACATCGGCGGCGCCACGGTCAGCCGTAATCTTTTCAAGGACTGGAAGTATTCAAACTGCTCCTATGTGTGCAGCTTGTTGCGTCCGGAAATCTACCGTTCCCTCGAGCTACACAGACACGGGCTACAGGTCACGCCATACGGTGCGTCGATGACGTTCATGCAGAATGGCGACTACTACGGTTCCTATCACGACCCGGAAGTTGCCTATCGCGAAATGGCCAGGTTCTCGCGTCACGATGCCGACGCCTACGAGCGTTACTCCTCGGATGTGATGCGCCAGTGCCGCCTGATTCGTGATTTCCTCCTGACGACGCCGCCTGACCCCACCTCGTTCAAACCGAAGGACATCAAGGAGTTCATTACGATAGGAAACAAGTTTCTCGAAATGGGCGAGGAGCGCATGTACGAGACAATTCGTTTCTGGACAATGAGTGTCGCCGAGTATCTCGACGAGTACTTCGAAACTGATGTCATTAAGGCCTCGCTGTCGGGTAGCGGCATTATCGGTACCGCGCTCGGCATTCACTCGCCGGGTACGGCCTACGTTCTGCTGCACCATTACATGGGCGACGTCGATGGCAATGTCGGCAGCTGGGGATTTGCACGTGGTGGCATGGGCAGCGTTGCAAAGGCGATAGCCGGCGCGTTCCAGGCCTATGGTGGCGAGCTGCGGACAGATGCAGGAGTCGACCAGATTATCGTCAGAAACGGCAAGGCGACCGGCGTTGCCCTGGAAAACGGCGAAGAGATCAATGGCCGTATCGTAGTTTCAGCGATGGACGTCAAGCGTACATTCCTGAATTGCATGGACAAGTCAGATTTGCCCGAGGCGTTCCACAACCGCGTCGAGAACTTCAAAATTCGTGGCTCGTCGGGCAAGCTCAACATTGCGCTCGACGGGATGCCGACCTTCCCTGCATTGCCAAAGGGCAGTCCGCTGCTTAAGGGTGATATGCACTTCAGCGATTCAATGGAGCGCATGGAACGGGCCTACGACGACTGGAAGGAAGGGACCTGGTCGAAAGACCCATACGTTGACATGGTCATCCCAACGTCGATCGACCCGACAATGGCACCACCGGGCAAACATTTTATGAGTTGTTTTATCCAGTACTGCCCGCACAAAGTCGAGGGCAGGGACTGGACAAGCGACGAAAAAGAGCAGTTCGCACAGACTGTCATTAACCAGATTGCGGACTACAGCCCGGACTTCAAAGACCTGATTCTGCACTACGAGGTGCGCACGCCGCAGACGATCGAGGAAGAGATCGGCATCACCGAGGGCAACATCTTCCACGGTGAGCTGACGTTGGACCAGGTTCTGTTCAACCGACCGGTGCCGGGTTACGCGCAGTATCGTAGTCCGATTGGCGGCCTTTACATGTGCGGTTCGAGTACACACCCGGGTGGTGGCGTCATGGCCGCACCTGGCGCAAACGCAGCGCGGGAGATTCTCGCGGATCTCAAACGACCCAGTACTGTTCCGGAGAACTTCGGCGATGACTGATAAATTCGATGCAATTGTTGTCGGTGGCGGCCACAACGGTCTTGTTTGTTCTGCGCTGCTGGCCAGGTCAGGCAAGCAGGTACTGCTACTCGAGGCCAATGAGCAAGTTGGCGGTGCTGCGGTAACTCGGGAGTTTGCCGATGGATATTCCGTCTCGGCCTGCGCACACCTGCTCTACAACCTTCAACCTAGCGTAATAAAAGATCTGAAGCTGAATCTCGCGCTTGCCGCAGAGAATATGACCACTATCGCGCTCGATAGCGACGCCGAGCACGTTCGCATCAAGGGCAACAAGGTTAGTGGGGCCAGAGAAGGTGACGCCGAAACCTACAAGGCATTCCACAAACGCATGACGCGTTTTGCCGACCTGTTGAAGACGTTTTTCAACAAGACGCCGCCACGACTCGGTACAAAAGATTTCAAGGATCTTGTCACGCTCGGACAGCTGGGTTTCGATGTACGCCGCCTCGGAAAGACTGAGATGGAGGCGTTCCTGCGCCTCATCGGCATGAATATTCATGACGAAGTTGGTGAACGGTTCGACTGCCCGGTTCTGAAAGGTGCGATCAGTCTCGACGCTGTGCTGGGGACGCATCTCGGCCCGCGATCGCCCAACACGATCATGACGTACCTGTATCGATTGGCCGGTGATCATGGCCGAATTGCCGTGCCAAAGGGTGGCATGGGTGGCGTCAGCGAGGAGCTGAGTCGCGTCGCGCGCGATGCCGGCGTGACTATTCGAACGGGCAAGCCTGTAAAACGCATTATCGTTGAGAACGGCCGCGTAACGGGTGTCGAGACCGAGGACGGCGAACGTTTCGACAGCCTTACCGTCGTCTCGAATGCCGATCCGAAGCGCACCATGATGACCCTGGTCGGCGCGCAACACATGGAAACGGGCTTCACACGACGCTTGCACCACATGCGCGCAAGCGGCAATGCGGCGAAGTTGCATCTCGCACTCGACGGATTGCCGGAGATTCCGGGAATGGACAAGGGCGAGTACGGCGAGCGCATCGTGATTGCACCCACCGAAGACTACGTCGAGCGTGCATTCAACCCGGCCAAGTATGGCGAAAGCTCGCCCGACCCGGTGCTCGAAGTCACGTTTCCGAGCTTTCGCGACGAGTCGCTCGCGCCGACGGGCAAGCACGTGTTGTCGGCTGTCGTACAGTACGCGCCGTACGCGCGAAAAGGCGGCTGGACTGACGAAGCTCGGCAGGAATTCGAGTCTGCTGCGATACGGGTACTCGAGAAGTATATGCCCGACATCACGCAGCGAATCACGGCCAGCGAGTTGCTGACGCCGGCTGATATTGAACGCGAGTTCCATATTACGGGTGGTCACTGGCACCACGGTGAGCTAACGCTTGACCAGTTCCTCTTCACACGACCGGTTTATGGTGCTGCGCAGTACCGCATGCCGGTCGACGGACTCTATCTTTGTGGCGCAGGCGCCCATCCGGGCGGTGGTGTCAGCGGTGCAGCAGGACGAAACGCGGCGAGAGCGATTCTCAGCCGGGAGAAAGCAGCATGAGTGTTTTCGAAGTACCCCAAGGGCGGCTGACGACCCCGTTTTATGATCGGATGAAAGCGGTTGACACGCTTAATACGTGGCACGAGTGGAAGGGCTACACGACGCCCGACGAATTGTACTGCGGTGAGACAGAATATTTCGCGCTGCGTAATACGACGGGCGTATTCGACATCACGCCGATGACCAAGTACCGCATCACCGGGCCGGATTCGCTGGCTTACATCGACCGCCTCGTGACGCGCGACATGAGCAAGATCAAACCGGGGCGGGTTGCCTACGCGGTGTGGTGTGATGATCGTGGACAGGTCATCGACGATGGCACGATCTTCCATCTCAGAGAGGGTGAGTATCGCCTGTGCTCGCAGGAACGGCACATGGCGTGGCTGACGGCGGCGGCTATCGGCTTTGACGTCTCAATTGTCGATGAGACCGCGGACGTTGCAGCGCTGGCAGTGCAGGGACCAACCACCTGGTCGATCCTGAATAACATGGGGTTAGAGGGACTTGAAGAGCTCAAGCCGTTTGGCCTGACACACTTCGACTTCGAGGGCACTGA
Organism: Woeseiaceae bacterium; assembly: GCA_013138675.1. Lineage (GTDB taxonomy): Bacteria > Pseudomonadota > Gammaproteobacteria > Steroidobacterales > Woeseiaceae > UBA1847. Next base: position 3,635 of record WTCH01000218.1, read on the forward strand.
ACTCATGGTGTCACGAACGGGCTTTACCGGTGATCTCGGTTACGAGCTTTGGATGGCGCCGGAGAAAGCCGAAGCACTCTGGGACGCATTGTTCGATGCTGGCAAGGACTATGCGATGCGTGCGATCGGTGTGCATGCGCTTGAGTTGGCACGCGTCGAAGCCGGATACCTGGCTGCCTATGTTGATTTTCTGCCGGCAAATGCCACGGTAAGGACGGGGCGCACACGTTCGCCGCTCGAGCTCGGTCTCGGTTGGCTCGTCGACTTCAAGAAGCCAAACTTCAACGGTCGCCGCGCACTCGCAGAGGAAAAACGCAAGGGTTCGACCTGGCGGCTGGTCAAGCTCGATATCGAGGGCAATAAGGTTGCGGACAGCTCGTATATATTCAGCGACGCCAAGGCCGCCAAGAAGTCGATCGGCTTTGTGACCTCAGCAGCCTGGTCGCCTGTCTGTAAACAGAACGTCGCTATAGGTACGGTTCGCACACCGCATGGTGAGGTCGGCAGCAACGTCTGGGTTGAGGTTTACTACCAGCGCGAGATGCACTGGAATCGGGAGATGGCTAAAGCGACTGTTGTCGACAAACCCTTCTGGTTCCCACCGCGACGCGGCGCGACGCCACCCGAACCCTTCTAGGCAGGTATGACGCATCGCCTCGATCCTCTGTTGAGGCCCGTATCGGTCGCAGTCGTCGGTGCGTCCGAAACTACGGACTCAATGGGCGAGTGGTCGCTTAAGAACCTGCTGCGTGGCGGTTATAAGGGCGAGATCTACCCGGTTAATCCGAAGTACAACGAAGTGCAGGGTATTAAGTGCTACCGGAGTATCGGAAAAATACCGGCGTCGCCCGAGCTTTTCATTTTTTCTGTTG
>WTCH01000369.1 GCA_013138675.1 Woeseiaceae bacterium
ATGCCTGCGATGGAATTCAACGAAGCACTAAGAACCGTGCACTTTGAGCATGACCAGACGCCGTTCGAACTGAACCTGGGCTGGTTGGTTGATTTCGACAAACCGCATTTCAGCGGCCGTAAAGCGCTGTTGAAAGAAAAACAACGCGGGCCGAAATACACATTGACCAAACTCGACATCGAAGGCAATAAGCCGGCCGAGGGTTCATACATTTACAAGAACAAGCGTTGCACGAAGGATGTTGGCTACGTAACTTCAGCCATGTGGTCACCTGCGGTCAAAGCGAACATTGCGCTGGCGATGATCAGAACAGAACACGTGCACGGTGAACTATGGGCCGAAATCTACTACCAAAAAGAACTGCGGCACTATAGCCGCGTGGTCCAATGCACTCGCACACAAAAGCCGTTCTGGACCCCGGCCCGGGCGCGCGCGACACCACCGGCTGATAGTTAGAAGTTAGTCGAAAATCACCGTATGTCATTGTTCTAATGCGTGTTATTCTACGATACTCTTATGAAACTCCCAAAATTTTTAGCAACGTCCGTTGTACGTGGCAGCGAACAGGGCGAGAGTCACGGTGGCATATTCACGGTCGACTTCGAGTCGCAATCTGGCGAGCAGCATGTGGACTGGAACACCAGCCGCATAGACTTCGAAGGTCGTGGCGCTGATCGTGGTCTGCGCGGTATTACCTTCGACGGCGATGACATTTACATTGCGGCCAGCGACGAGTTGTTCTGCTATGGCAGGGATTTCGAAATCAGCGGCTCCTATCGCAATCGATATCTCAAGCATTGTCACGAAATCGTCCGCAAAGACCGCCGCATATTTCTGACGTCGACCGGTTTCGACAGCCTGTTGTCGTTCAATCTCGACACCCTGCAGTTCGACTGGGGCTTTCGGCTGTCGAAGCAATACGAGCAGTGGGGCGGATTTACTTTCGATCCACAGATCGACAAAGGGCCGCGTAGGGAAAACGATTTCCATATCAATTCGGTGTGGGTCGATGACACGGGCATCTACATAAGCGGACTCCGTACGGGCGCGCTTTTGCACTTGAATCGCAAATTCGAAGTCACTCCGTACTGCAGCCTCCCGACGGGAGTACACAATGCCCGGCCGTGGCGAGACGGTGCGCTCTTCAATGACACGGCGAGTGATGCCTTGCGATTTGTGCCACGCGAGGGCCAGGAACAGGCCTACAAGATCGTCACTTACGACGAGTCGCAGATCGAGTTTGCTGGTATCGACGACTCCAAGATCGCACGGCAGGGATTCGGCCGCGGCTTGTGCGTTGTCGACGATCGCTTCATCGCTGCCGGCTCCTCGCCATCAACGATCACACTTTACGATGTCGGCGCCGGTATGCCGGTCGGCTCGGTCAATCTGTCGATGGACATCCGCAATGCCATCCACGGCCTCGAGATCTGGCCGTACGACAATTAAAAAAGGCCGGGTTGTCCCGGCCTTTTTGTTGTTGCTGCAGGTGTAGAGCCTAGTTGCCCCAGCGCATCGTATAACGAATTCCAAACTCCCTGGGCCGGTTGGTATAGGCCTTCTGGAAGTGCTCCTGGCCATTCGCGACGCTGGCGAACACCCAGTTCATCTGGTCCGTGCCATACGTGTAGATAGCACGCTCGTCGGTCAGGTTATTAAGGAACACTGCGAGCTCCCAGCTATCGCCCCTGATTCCGGCACGAATATCGGCAATCACGTACGACGGGTTGGTCAGCTGCGGATTGGGTTGATCCAGGCCATGGGGCTCCAGCCTGTTCATGGAATCGCCGGTGTACGAGGCCTGCAAGCGACCGAAAAACTCCTTGCCACTCGCCATCGGATTCGTGAAATCGATCCACGTTGATCCTTTGAGTTCCGGCGTCAACGGCAGTCGTAGTCCCCCGACGAGATCATTTTCACCATCACCCGTGAGATCCGCCGTGGTATCGGTCTCGGCCTCCAGCGAGGTCGCGTTCAATCCCCACACCCAATTGTCACTGATGGCGTAGTCGAGCTCGAAATTGACGCCCGTAATGTGTGCTTCGCCGGCATTGGTTATGACCGACTGCCAGGGCTGGCCACACGCATTGGGAATTGAACCACCAGCCTGTCCATCATCCGCGAGCGTACAAGGTTCACTCGACGGATCGGTCAACTGCAGCTGATAGTCAGTCCATACCATATGGAAGGCCGTGACGTTAAAACGGCCCCTGCCATTACCAAACGTCGACCGGTAGCCGAGCTCGTAGTTATCCATCAGGTCCGAGGTGTAAGTTGTCGGGAAGAACGGCTCGCCGCGGCTTCGGTTAACACCGCCAGGGCGTGTGCCCTGCGTGTACAAGCCGTACATCATCTTGTCGTCGCTCATATTGTAGTCGAGCGCAACCTTGGGAATGAACTCCGTTTCGGTCGCCTTGCGATCCGGCGCCCTGTTGTTGTTTGCCAGCCGAAATGTGCGCGAATCCGCATCGGCCGGATCCGGTTCGCCATTGAGACCGAGATCACCCGGATGATCGACACGATACAGGTTGTTGTTGGTGCGATCGAAGTAGCGCCCACCCAGTGTCAGGTCGAGAGCATCGGTAAGGTGCCACCTGACCTCGCCAAAGATCGCGGTCTGCTCCCAATCGGTGTCACTGTCGGCATACCACCAGTCGGTGGCCTCAGGATACGGCGGCGTTGCCGTCCCGTCCGTAATGACGTTGGGGTTGTACCACTCCTGGAATTGCAGCGATATGGAGCCCTGGTACAGATTGCCGTCCCTGCCGTTGTAAAAGCCTCCCGCGGTCGCTCCTGCAAATGGCGCCTGCCAGGAGTCGTTGAACTCTTCTCGGAAGATCCCGACCAGCCAATCGACATTTTCGCCCTGCGAACTGAGGCGAAGCTCAGCCGACAATTTATCCTGCTGTGCGGGCGAATAATACGCCTGGAAATAGTCGGAATCCATCGTCTGGCCCACGCAATAGACTGGCCACCAGACGACTTGGCCGGTAGCCGGGTTCGCCCAGTAATAATTCGCGTAGTACCCCGTGGGATTCCCGTAATAATCCACAAACGCCTGCCCCTCTGCGTAATACGAATCGTGGCAGTAACGGCCGCCCCAGTAATGGCCATAAATGGTGATGTCGTAATTGGCGTCAATTTCGCGCTCGTAGTAACCCACCGACGCGACGAGATCGGCAAATCCCATGTCGCCACTGAGCACGAACGAAAACATATCGTAATCGTCGTCTCTGAACTCATCGTGGAAGCGAGTGACCTGCAGGTCGCCCACATAGGGGTCGAAATAGTTTTGAGCGCCGCCGTCGATGCTCTGCGTCAGCGCCATGAGATCGACGGACCAGTTGTCGTTGAGATTCCACAGCAATGACAGGCGCGCACCGGTGATATCCGCATCATTCCAGCGTTTCTCGACGGAGGCCGAGTTGTCGAGCGACCCCCATTCAGCCGGTAGAGCGTGAGAATTAAGACCGCCTGGTAAATTCCAGGCCGTATCCGGCAATACTCGGTCCTGCCCAACCGCAATCGAGTCTGGCGTATTGCCGAGCACGTTGTCGATAAAGCCGCCGTCATGATCGCTGTACACAGCGAGGCGAGCGGCCAGTTTGTCGTCGACAAGCGGAATATTGAACGTCAGCGAGCCGCGGTAGCTCATGTCGCTGCTTTCACCCGCGCGGACTTCACCATCGAAAATCGCTTCGAAGCCGTCAAATTGCGGCTTGTTGGTAATGACGCGCATGGTGCCGGCCTGTGAGTCGGACCCATACAGGGTGCCCTGGGGCCCCGCCAAGGCTTCGACACGATTGATATCGACCATGCGAATCATCGGCTGACTGCCAGTAATTGAAAGGGACATTTCGTCGAGGTAAAGCGACGAGGTCGACTGGGCGATGTACCCGCTGCCTGTAATCGCGCCGCGGAACACCAGTGTATTCGATCCGGCCCCATAGGTGACGACGTTAACGGCCGGCACGAACCTGGCAAAGTCTTCCATCGACTTGGCGCCCATCGCCTGCAGCGCATCCGAGGTTATAGCCTGGATCGACGCCGGAATGTCCTGAATGCTGCTTTCGCGCTTGGTTGCCGTGACGATGATTTCTTCAAGACCGACTTCACCGCTGTTTTCCTGCGCGAATACCTGTTGGCCTGGCGCGAGTGCTGCCGCTACTGCACCTGCAATCGGTGTGAGAACAAATTTATGTTGCGTTTCCATACGGAACTACCCCCCCGGGGAATCGGTATAGTTGACGATCTGGCGTATATTCACCACTCGTGGTCATGATGACATAGATGACGGGTGTGACTTTCCGCCCCTATAGGGCCGCTACGCCTGAATCCGACGGGTTCCTGACGGCCGGTCCGTCTCTGGCATCTCCTCCAGCAACGGCTGCAGGACATCGATCAACTCTTCGAGATGTTGCTCATAATTGCGCCACAAATTGACCGACGTGGAATAAATGGGTCTGCGAACCTGTTCCGAGCTGGCCGTTTTGACCGCTCGTTCAGTCTCGTGAAAACGCAGGCAGGCCTCTTCGAAGGGCAAATCACAGAAATCCAGCAGGCGGCCCACCTGGCTATCGAGGTCTGCCACCATTTCCTCGTATTGGACATCCAGGATGAAGCCGGGCAGTAATTCGTGAAAATGCCTAACCAGGCGGTCATATTGCAGGTAGTACTCGCCAACCTCCACGAGATCGTAGCTAAACT
>WTCH01000228.1 GCA_013138675.1 Woeseiaceae bacterium
CATGAAGCCCTGCTGGATCAGGTAGGGCTCTATGACATCCTCGATCGTGCCGCGTTCCTCACCGATGGCGGCCGCGAGGCTTTCGACGCCAACCGGGCCCCCGTCGAATTTCTCGATAATCGTCTGCAACAGGCGCCGGTCCATCGCGTCAAAACCATTCGGGTCGACCTGCAGCATGTCCATGGCACTGATCGCAATGGCGCCTGTAACAACGCCATCGCCTTCGACCTCGGCAAAATCGCGAACCCGCCGCAACAGGCGATTGGCAATACGTGGTGTGCCGCGCGCCCGCCTGGCAATTTCGGTTGCGCCTTGCGCTTCCATCGGAAGATTCAGGATGCCGGCCGAGCGATCAGCGATTGAACCGAGGTCCTCCTCCGAGTAAAACTCCAGGCGTTGCACGATGCCAAAACGGTCTCGTAGCGGCGACGTGAGTAATCCGGCACGCGTTGTCGCACCTACAAGCGTAAACGGCGGTAGATCCAGTTTGATCGAGCGCGCTGCAGGCCCCTCGCCAATCATGATGTCGAGCTGGAAGTCTTCCATCGCCGGGTACAGCACTTCCTCGACAACAGGACTGAGACGGTGAATTTCGTCAACGAACAACACGTCGTTGGGCTCGAGGTTGGTCAGGATCGCCGCGAGGTCGCCGGGACGTTCGAGTACCGGGCCGGAGGTATGGCGCATGTTGACGCCCATTTCGTGCGCGACAATATGTGCCAGTGTTGTCTTGCCGAGTCCGGGCGGGCCGAAAATAAGAACATGATCGAGGGCTTCGCTACGCCGCCGCGCTGCCTCAATGAAGATATTCATCTGCTGCTTGACGCTTGGCTGGCCGATATATTCAGCCAGGGTCTTGGGCCGGATGGCACGATCGAACGCCCTGTCCTCGTTACCGGATTCCGCACTCGTAAGTCGGTCGTGTTCAATGCTCGCCATGTTATTTCGCCGCCTGCCGCAGGGCACGCCGAATAATGTCCTCAGCGCTTTGCCCATCCACATCCATCGAACCGATAAGCTTGTTGACCTCAGCGGCCTTGTAGCCCAATGCAACCAGCGCATCGACGGCCTCACTTCTCGGGCTTGCGTCGACACTCACCCGGGTGGTGCCCGGTGCCGACGCGGTCTTGTCGATCTTGTCGCGCATCTCGATGATCAGGCGCTCCGCCGTTTTCTTACCAACACCGGGAATCTTGACCAGCGTCGCCGCATCCTCGTACTCAACACAACGCTGAAAGTCGCCAACGCCCATTGTTGAAAGGATCGCCAGACCCATCTTGGCGCCCACACCGGAGATTCGCAGCAACGTTCGAAACAGCGTTCGCTCGTTTTCCGTTGCAAAGCCGTACAGCGTTTGAGCATCCTCACGCACCAGTAGATGCGTTTGCAGGTAGATATCGTCGCCGATTGACGGCAGATCCAGGAATGTCGACATGGGTGTTTCGACTTCGTAGCCCACTCCCTGGCACTCAATGATGATGTGGGGCGCCTGCTTCGATATCAGCCTGCCGCGTAATGATCCAATCATCTGAGGCTCGCTATGACGGCCGCATCGTCAAGATTCGACTGAATGCGACGACGGTTCGCGTGGCAGATGGCGGCCGCAAGCGCATCGGCTGCGTCGGAAGCCGGCGTTCCGTCGAGTTGCAACAGCGACACCACCATGTGTTGCACCTGCTCCTTCGTTGCCGCGCCTGTACCGACCACTGCGAGCTTGATTTCACGCGGCGCGTACTCAAACACCTCCACATCAAATTCGAAAGTCGCGCAAAGGGCTGCTGCACGGGCATGGCCGAGTTTGAGCGCACTGCCGGCGTTGCGAGCCATGAATACGCTCTCTATCGATACGATGTCGGGATGATATTGCTCCACGATTTCGCTAACGGAGTCGAAGATCTTGCGCAAGCGCTGCGGAAACGTGCCATCCGGACTCTTGATAGTGCCGCTCGCGACATAGGTCGGTTTGTCGCCCACAAAATCCAGCACGCCGAATCCTGTGAACCGGGAACCGGGGTCGATTCCTAGTATGCGGGCTGTGTCAGTCAATGGCGGCCTCAGATCTCTGCAAGCACGTCATCGGATATGTCAGCGTTGCTATACACTTCCTGCACGTCATCAAGATCTTCCAGGAGTTCCAGCATCTTGATCATTGACGCCGCTTCCTTGGCACCTAGTTCGGCGCTCGTTGATGCTCGCATCGTCAGTTGGGCATCTTCGGGTTCGTGTCCAGCCGAAATCATGCCGTCGCGTACCGATTCAAAATCGGCGGGTTCAGTCAGGACCTCGATCGAGTGGTCATCGTCTACGATGACATCTTCGGCGCCTGCCTCGATCGCAGCCTCCATTACGGCGTCCTCGCTACTGCCCGCCGGGAACAGGAGCTGGCCAACGTTGTTGAAAAGGTAATTCACCGAACCGTCAGCGCCCAGGTTGCCACCGAATTTGGAGAACGCGTGCCGCACTTCGGCCACGGTTCGGTTCCGGTTGTCCGTAAGGCAATCGACCATCACGGCCGTTCCGCCCGGGCCGTAGCCTTCGTAGCGAATCTCGACGTAGTCGACACCATCGAGTTCTCCCGCACCACGCTTGACGGCGCGCTCAATGTTGTCTTTGGGCATGCTCTGGCCCTTGGCCTTGTCGACAGCCAGGCGCAAACGCGGATTCGAGTTCATATCGCCGCCGCCCATACGGGCCGCAACCGTAATTTCGCGAATCAGCTTTGTAAAAAGCTTGCCGCGTTTTTTATCCTGAGCGCCCTTGCGGTGTTGAATATTCGCCCATTTACTGTGTCCAGCCATATTTCCCTGCTATGCCCAAGCAAAACCCGGTAACGCCCGGGCTAAAATCTGCGCGTATGATAACGGTTATTGCCGGTACAGGCATCCAAACGAACGTGCACGAAATGTCGACTTCCAATCAGGAAATACCTCCGAACAGCGGCGATCAGGCCGCCATCGTCGAGCTAGCCGAGACTCTGATCGCAACCCAGGCGTCGAGCCCGGGGGCGCAGGCCGCCATCGACGAGGGCCAGGCGATTGCCGCGATTGTCGAATCGCTTGGACTACCCGATGAACTGCTCGCGGCAGCCCGCCTTTACCCTCTTGTTCGAGAAGAAATACTTGATGATAAAGCGCTAAAAACTAATAACTTAGAGAGTATTTCTAGAATTGTCATCGACTTGGTGCAACTGGGTCACTTCACATTGCCGACAGGATGGGAGCCCGGCGAAGCGCTCGCTGCCAGGCAGTCAGAGGCCCTCAGGAAGATGCTGCTCGCTGTGGTCTCAGACGTGCGCCTTGTTCTGGTACGTATTGCTGAACAGCTGTACCGCCTGCGTAAGGCGAAAGACGTCCCGCAGGAAGAACAGCGATCGATCGCGATAGAGACGCGCGAGATATACGCGGCGCTCGCCAACCGACTCGGTGTCTGGCAACTCAAATGGGAGCTCGAGGATCTCGCGTTCCGCTATCTGGATCCGGATACGTACATGGAAATCGCAAGTGCCCTGAAAGAAAAGCGCGCCGAAAGGCTCGGCTTCATCGAACAGGTCAAATCGACGCTCCAGACGGAGCTCGACAAGCAGGGTGTAAGAGCCGACATCTCCGGCCGGGCGAAACACATCTACAGTATCTGGCGCAAAATGCAGCGCAAGGACAGCGGCCTCGAGGCGCTGTACGACATTCGCGCCGTCCGCGTCCTGGTCGAGGACGTCAAGGACTGCTATGCAGCACTGGGCGCCGTGCACAACCTCTGGTCCTACCTGCCCGGTGAGTTTGACGACTACATCGCGAATCCGAAGGACAACGATTACCAGTCACTGCACACGGCTGTCGTCGGCCCGAGCGGCAAGACAGTCGAAGTGCAGATTCGCTCACACGAGATGCATCGCCAGGCTGAACTCGGTGTCGCCGCGCACTGGCGCTACAAGGAAGGTCGCGCATCGCCGGCCGCGTTTGATCAGAAGATCCGCTTTCTTCGCCAGTTGCTCGAGCCAACCAATGACGGTGAGGACCTGCTCGCGCAGATTCGCGATGACGTCTTCGAAGACCGCGTTTACGGAGTCAGCCCGAAAGGAGACGTTGTCGAATTGCCGGCCAGCGCGACACCGCTGGACTTTGCCTATCACGTACACACACAGGTCGGGCACCGGTGCCGTGGTGCCAAGGTCAACGGGCGCATCGTGCCACTGACCTACAAGGTACAAAACGGCGACAAAATAGAGATCATCACAGGCAGCCAATCCAGCCCAAGTCGCGACTGGCTTAGCCCGAAGCTCGGCTACCTGGCAAGCGCGCGCAACCGGGCGAAAGTACGCAACTGGTTTCGGCACCAGGATCGCGATCAGCATCAGCGCCAGGGCCGGGACATCCTCGACCGCGAGTTATCGCGGCTGAACGTTCGCGACGTGGCAACTGACGAAATTGCTCGCCAGCTCAAACACAAGAATACCGACGCATTATGTGTCGCCCTTGGCGCCGGCGACCTGACCTCCGCGGCAATTGCCACCGCACTGCAGCATCTGCGCGGCGACGATCTACCGGAAAAGGTTCGCCGCCCGCGTGCGGCGAAGCGCAAGCAGGAACGGACTGATGCCATAGCCGTCAGTGGCGTGGGCGACCTGCTCTGTAATTTCGCGCGTTGCTGCCGGCCGGTGCCACCCGAACCAATCGTCGGCTATATCACACAGGGTCGTGGGGTCAGTATTCACCGCCAGGACTGCGGAAATTTCCTTGGCCTCAATCAGCGCAGCCCGGAGCGCATCATCGAAGTCGGTTGGGGCGTGTCGGAGTCAGCGACCTATCCGGTCGACCTGGTTCTGCGCGCACACGACCGCAACGGCCTGCTGCGTGATATCAGTACGGTACTGGCTGATGAAGGCGCGAGTGTTACCAACCTGTCGAGTCACTCGGACCGCAAGACGATGCAGACCGTCATGAATATCAGTGTTGAAATCAGGGACCTGCCGACATTGAGCACCGCGATCACGCGACTTGAGCAAGTGCCCAACGTCGTTTCGGTTCGGCGTAAAGTCTAGCCCGCGCTGGTTTTCTGTCCGCCCTTGCCCTTCGCAATATCGGTTGCCAGCGCCATCATTGATGTCAGGTCGCCGAGATTTGCCGGTACGACGAAGGTATTGCCTTTTTTCGCAAGATTGCCAAATTGCTCGACATACTGCTCAGCAATGCGCAACTGCATGGCTTCAGCACCACCTTGTGCAATCACAGCAATCGCGACTTTGGACAGGCCCTCGGCCGTGGCAGTCGC
>WTCH01000205.1 GCA_013138675.1 Woeseiaceae bacterium
GGCAAAGAAGTGATGCCCGAAGGCATGCGTGCGCTTGAGGCCGCTGGCAGCAAGCATGGTATTAATTTTGAGTGGCAGGAATTTGACTGGTCCTGCGAGATGTATCTGAAGACCGGCAGGATGATGCCAGAAGATGGCATTGAACAACTGCGCGCATTCGATGCGGTCTATTTGGGCGCGGCGGGCTTCCCTACCGTACCTGACCATATTTCACTGTGGGGACTGCTGATACCGATTCGGCGTGAGTTCGATCAGAACATCAATCTCCGCCCGGTACGCCTGTTTGAAGGCGTGCCCTGCCCCCTGGCCGGACGCAAACCCGGTGACATCGACTTCTATGTCGTACGTGAAAATGTGGAAGGCGAATATTCACAAATTGGCGGCATTCACTATGAGGGCACCGAAAACGAAATAGTCGTACAGCAGAGTGTTTTCACACGTCGCGGTACGGATCGAGTATTGAAATATGCCTTCGAGCTGGCACAGAGCCGCGAGGCAAAACACCTGACCTCCGCCACCAAATCGAATGGCATCATCCATTCGATGCCGTACTGGGACTCGCGCGTGGCAGAAATGGCCAAGAGCTATCCTGATATTGATGTCGACCAGTATCACATCGATATTCTGACGGCGAATTTCGTCCGCATGCCGGACCGATTCGACGTTGTGGTTGGCAGCAACCTGTTCGGCGACATTCTGTCTGACCTTGGTCCTGCCTGCACCGGAACAATTGCCATAGCGCCATCGGCCAACCTGAATCCATTGGGCGAGCATCCATCCATGTTTGAGCCCGTGCATGGATCTGCGCCGGATATTTTCGGACAAAAGGTTGCGAACCCAATCGGCATGATCTGGGCCGGCGCGATGATGCTGCAGCACCTAGGACATCAGGATGCCCATGACAGCATCATGACCGCCATTGAGAACACGCTGAGAGAGCATGCGAATCTGACACCCGACATGGGCGGCAAGGCAAACACAGAAGGCCTCGGCAAAGCGATCGAGGCTGCAATTTAAAAGGGGATCTACTCTCATGCATTCAAGCACCGTCCAACTAGTAGCAATTACATCACTTCTCGCACTGCTTACCGCATGTGGCAAGCATGAATCGGAACCCACAAGCGACAATGCAGCCGAAGCAATGACCCTGGCCGAACAGCTCGATGCGCGAAAAGCGAAATTCGTGGATATGGCGCCTCCCGAACGGGTTGCCGGGGCAGAGAACGCCATTACCAAAGTCGCAGACAGCGGCATACTCGATAAAGCCATTAACCTCGGCGACAAGGCACCTGATTTCACGTTGCCTGATGCTCTTGGTAACTCGGTCAGTCTGTACGATGAGCTTGCCAAGGGACCGGTTATCCTGACCTGGTATCGCGGCAGCTGGTGCCCGTACTGCAATATTCAATTGCACGACTACCAGCAGTCCCTGAGTAATATTGAGGCGGCAGGCGCACAGCTAATGGCAGTCTCACCGGAACTTTCAGACAGTGCGCTCACCTGGAAGGAAAAGAATGAGCTTGAGTTCATCGTGCTGAGTGATGTCGGCAACGAAGTCGCTCGTGGGTACGGCATCGTGTACAGAATTCCCAAGGGCATCGAAGGCGGATACGTGGCAGGCGGGCGCAACGACCTGACCAAATACAATGGCGATGACTCACTCGAATTGCCGCTCGCGGTAACCTATGTCATCGGCACCGACGGAACAATCGAGTATGCATTTGTTGATGCCGACTATCGCAAGCGTGCTGAGACCAGCGAGGTAGTGGAGTTCGTCAAACAGTTTGCAGCTGAGTCTGAATGAAATTTTTCAGGATGGGACAAATGAAAATCGACCACTTCAAGAATAAGATCCTTTTTGTGTTTTTAGTCGGTGCATTGAGCCAGTTCGCCTCCGCTCAACAGAATGCTGGCCCGCCTCCGCCTGACCCGTTGCCACTTGGTTTCTTTGTTACCAGCGTTGGCTTGGGAGATGGCGCAGATCTTGGCGGCCTCGAAGGTGCCGATGCACATTGCCAGGCACTCGCCGAGAAAGTGGGCGCAGGTGATCGGGAATGGCGCGCCTACCTGAGCGCGCAAGCAACTGACTCGGAGCCCGCCGTTAATGCTGGTGATCGCATCGGCGACGGCCCATGGGGCAATGCAAAGGGAATTGAAATCGCTGCCAGCCTGGACAGCCTGCTGTACGACAATTCCAACATCAACTACGAGCACGCGCTTGACGAAAATGGCGAACACATCAATGCGCGTTCGGCAGGCGACTCACCCAACAAACACGACATCCTTACTGGCACGCAGATCGATGGGACCGCTTTTCCGCCAGGCGAAGACATGACCTGCAGCAACTGGACGAGCAACGATGCAGGCAAAGCACAGGTTGGCCATTCCGATCGTCACCGCTTTACCTTCCCGGGAAGCCCCTGGAATACGGCGCATCCATCACGCGGCTGTAGTCAGGAAGCTCTGCTCGCGTCCGGTGGCGACGGTTTGTTCTATTGCTTCGCAGCGGATTAGGGCCACCGTCACGGTCGAATACTCGTGCTCTTACGCGAGCTCGCGCTCAAACAACACCAACAGTCGGCTCCATGCTCGTTCGGCCTGTGCTTCGTTGTAGACCCGTGAATCTGGCGGGCACCAGCCGTGCAACGTGTCTTCGTAGACCTCGATCTCGGCACTGACGCCCGCGTTGTCGAATGCCTCGCGCAATAACACCTTGGCGTTCGGATCTTTCTCATCGTCATTGGCTGCAATAGCAATCAGGAAGGCAGCTTGCATTTTTGGAGCCAACAAATGAGGGCTGCTCTCGCTGTCGGTTGCCAATCCACCGCCGTGGAATGATCCGCCGGCACCGATTCGCTCCGGCATGGCAGCAGCCAGTCGCATTGTGTACGAACCGGTCATGCAATAGCCGGTCGTTCCAATCTTGCGATTCGTGTCGACTGACGCCTGCGCATCGAGGTAGTCGACGAATGCCCGGCCATCACTGACACAAGTCTCTGGCGACAATGACCGTGCGTGCGGCATCAGTCGCTCACGTACAGCTGGCGTGCCGAACGACTCACCATCTTCAATGACGGCACCCTTGGCCGTTCTGTAGTATGGGTTAACGACCAGCGTCGAGTAACCGGACTCCGCGAGGCGCTTGCCCATCATCCGATACGAGGTTCGAATTCCCATGATGTCGGGCCAGACGATTACAGCCGCGTGTGCACCTTCAGCCGGGCGTACGAAATAGCAGTCGGCCATGCCGTCCGGCGTTTTGATCAGGACATCTTCTTCGACCACATCCATTGCATTGGCTATCGCTGGCAGCATCATGCTCAGGGTAACGCCGACCGCGCCCTTGCCGAAGTCTCGACGTGTCAGGCCGTGCTTGCGAAGAAATTCTTCCTCGTCTTTTACGGTTAGTTCATCACACATAGTCGCCTCTTCACTTCTGTCAATCGTCTCCGCATTACATATGCCATCGTTGATCAATGCAATGACCTCACGCCAAAGTGCATGCCGCGATACGGTACACTTTACAAACCACGGCACAGAGATGACCGGAATAAGGGGAGACAGATATGGAGCTCAATTTCTTATTGGCTGTCGCAACAGCAGGATTCCTGGCGACCTACTTTCACCTGGTTTTTGCGCTGACAGCGGGTCGGGTGGGACTCGCGAAGCTTGATCTCGCCAAGGGAACCGGCAAGCTCCTCTTCGGTGATTCGTACGACGGCGATCCACCCTATGTTCTGGGGCTCGCGGCGGTACAGTTAAACGGGATAATTTTCGGCCTGGTGTACGCGACCGTGATAGGCCCGATGATGTCCGGCCCCCATGTGCTGCGTGGCCTCGCTTTCGGCGGCCTACTCTACCTTTATGCTCAGTGCATTCATGTGCCCATCTTCATGAAGGGCGGGCTTTTCTCGCACAAGGTAAATTCTCGCGCATGGTTGACGGCGGCGATAGCACACGCCATTTACGGTGTCATTCTGGGCTGGCTGTCGCCACTACTCTGAATCGGATCCCTGTCTTAAGAGAAAAATAGTATGAAAACAGGAATCCTGATTGCGGTCCTGATCTACGAGGTCGTCATCATCCTCGGCGTTGGACTCTGGTTGGCGAAACGAAGCGCCTCGCAAGTCCACAAAGAGGGTGACTTCGCGCTGGCCGGACGCAATTTGCCGGTTCCTGTTGTCGCAATTACGTTAGCGCTAACGGTTCTCGGAACAGCACACATACTCGGAATCTTCGAACTGTCCTGGTTTCTGGGCGCCGCAGCCATCTGGTTCAGCATCGCGCACGTAATCCTGCTCGTGATGGTGTGCTTGTCGACGGGCCTGTGGGTCCGACGTCTCGGTCTGACGACCGTGCCCGAGATTTTGGATCTGTTGTACGGGCGAATAACGCGGTTGATCGTTTCGTGCACGATGGCCGGCGTCGTTTTCGGGATTCTCACGCTCGAGACGCAGGGCATCGGCATCATCATTTCGTCAATGACCGGCTGGTCCATTCGCAATGGCGCGGTCGTCGGTGCAATCCTCGGTATCTGCTACGTCGTGTTCGCCGGTATGAAAGAGGTCGGCTGGCTGAATCTGGTCAACGCAATCGTCATGTACCTCGGACTGATCCTGGCAACGATTTTTCTCGCATTCAGATTGCCCGGCGGCAACTACGATTCGGTCGCCGAGTACTACACCAGTTCCGGCAACGACTTCATGTTGAGTATTTACGGGACGCCAGAAATCTTCTTCGCGTTCGCGCTGGGTACTACGATTGCGGTTGTATTCAGTCAGGGCATCAACCAAATGCTGATGCAGCCCTGCATGTCAGCTGAAAGCGAGAAAACTATTCGCAGAGCATTGTGGATAGCAGCACCACTGAACGGCATGTTCGGCGTTTTTGCCGTCGTCATCGGCTTAACCGCTAAAACGGTACCCGAGTTTGCCGCACTAGGGCCGAAAGTCGCGGCGACAACGATGCTGGTGAACTACCTGCCACCATGGCTCGCTGCCCTGTTACTCGCGTCATTCCTGGCAGCAATTCTTTCAACGTTCGCCATGACCAGCCTCGCGCCTGCCACGATATTTACCGTGGATATATACAAGAACCTGTATCGGCCAAAGGCAACCGAGGCCGATATGGCACGCGTGATGCGCATTACGATCATCATACTCGCGGTCATCGCGATGACTGTTGCTGCCTTTTTGCCGCCAATCCTCGCTGCCATTAATTGGCTGTTTTCGTGGCTGGTACCGGTATTTTGGGTGGTTGTATTCGGTCTGTTCTGGAAACGCAGCAGCACAGTTGCCGTTTCGACTCTGATCGCAGCCTGGATCGCAAACTCGGCCTGGTCGTTCACTTCGTTGCCACAGGCACTTAACATGGCTGACGTTCCGAATGCCTATGTGACACTGGCCGTCACGCTGGCTGTCGGCGTCATCGGCAACCTGATGGCGTCGGGTAGCGGCGGTTTTTTCAAGGCCGCCGAATATCGAGCGCGACTGAATGAACAAGCGGCTGCAGCCGCCGATTAATCAGCTAGGAGTAGAAACGATGTTTTGGAGTATTTTCGTCGACAGCCTGGCACTAATCCTGGCTATCCTCGCAGTCGGTTGGGTCGTTGCCTACTTGATTCACCGTCGCTCGCGGTAATGCTCGCGCATTGAATTAATCGGAGTTAACGATGGAAGAGATTGTTGTAACAAGACTCTGGATGGCAGGCGTCGTCGCTGCGATGGTCGTGTTCGGTGTCATTGCCCTGATCGGCTACCACCGACAGGGCAACAAGACAGAAAGCAACGACCAGGAAAACTAATCCAGGCTTGTAGCCTGGCTACAGCTCCGAAATCAGGGCGTCAGCGATAAAATCAGCCCTGTCTACCGTGGCATTCTGCCCCATCAAACCGATGCGCCAGGCATTGCCAGCGAACTTGCCCAGCCCGCCACCGAGTTCGATGTTCTTATTGTTTAGCAGGCCGCCTCGAATCGCGGCATCATCCACATCCTCGGGAATGCGAACCAGCGTCAACGGCGAAAGACGATGTTCCGCCGCGACTATCATTTCGAGCCCGGCCGCCTCAAGCCTCGAGTACAGGTGGCTCGCTGCATCGCGATGACGGTCCCAACGGACCTGCAGCGTTTCTTCGACCACCAGGCGCAGTGCTTCATTCATTGCATACAGTGAATTTACCGGCGCCGTATGGTGATAAGCCCGGGTCTTTTCACCCGATTCGTAATAGCTCATCAACAAGCTGATGTCGCAGAACCAGCTCTGGACACGCGACTTGCGCTGCTTGATTTTGTCGACCGCCTGCTTTGAGAAAGTTATTGGTGATAAACCAGGCACGCACGACAGACATTTTTGGCTTCCCGAGTAAACGACATCAAGCCCCCAGTCGTCGACGAGCAGTTCGACACCACCCAATGATGTAACACAGTCCGCCACAACCAGGCAGCCGTGACTCTTCGCAATCTCGGCGATCGATTTTGCATCTGACCGAACACCTGTGCTCGTTTCAGCGTGAACAAATGCGACAGCGGTTACGTCGCTGTTCGCCTCGAGTGTCGCGCGCAGCTCATCCGGGTCGACCGGGGTTCCCCATTCGTTTTCGATCGTGATGACCTCTGCCCCGACCCGCTCGCAGATATCTTTCATCCGCCCACCGAATACACCGTTGATGCAAACAATCACCTTGTCGCCAGGTTCCAGCAGATTGACAAAGCTCGTCTCCATGCCGATGGAACCCGGCGCGGAAAGAACAAATGTCAGGGAGTTTTTGGTCTGAAAGCAATGGCGTAAGCGCTCGCCAATCTCGTCCATGATTCCCAGAAACGCTGGATCAAGATGCCCTATTGTCGGCAGCGACAATGCCTGCAAAATACTGTCGGGCACGTTCGTGGGTCCGGGCCCGAATAAATCCCGTTTGATGCTTTCCATTGTATGTTTTCCGTTGATTCGCTATTGGACGACAGCAACTTCGGCAATCAAATATCACAGACGGCGCCCTGGGGCAACGAAGATGGCGAAAATCTAGCTATACTTATTGTTCATGAAGCAAATTATTATAATCGTTGCATCAGCAATGCTGGTTTGTACAACTGCACCGGCGCTTGCTCATCACTCATTCGCCGCCGTCTTTGACGCCACCAGGCCCGTTGAAGTAACCGGTACCGTCACCGAGGTCGAATGGATGAATCCGCACGCCTGGATTCACCTGGATGTCGAGAATGACAAAGGCGAGATCGAACAATGGTCATTCGAATTGGGCAGCCCGAACGGGCTGACTCGGCGAGGCTGGTCCCGCGCGACCATTAAGGTTGGCGAAGAAATCTATGTATCCGGTTACCTTGCCCGCGACGGTTCGCAGCGTGGCAACGTCAGGAGCGTAACGCTGGCAAACGGTCAGCAGCTTGACGGTATGTCCAGTCGGCCCAAATCGAAATAACTACTCGCTCACCGGTTGCAGTTCTTCGGGCGTTGCCCACTTGTTGTTTTCGCAAACGAACTCGATGAGCTCTTCCTGTGGCGCAAGATCCAGTACCGTATTTTCCATCCACGGCTTATTGAAAACCTCGGGATCCTCGACAGTCGTTACCAGTTCCAACCGGCCGTAGTCAGTGCGTTTGTATCTTTCGACGATATGTAGCTTTTCAGACCTCGGGAATCCGTTCATCCAGCCGCGGTCGTTGAAGCCAACGGAATCAACGACCAGTACGTCATCTTCCCAGTAGCCGACGGAGTGGCCCATCCATGACGGGTTCGGCCATTCGGGGTGTGCACGGCCGTCCAGAAAGACTTGCCGGAATCCCGGAGCATCCTCAAAAAGAATAATAAGCAGGTCATCCTTGTGAACGAACTTGGCAATGAATGGTGCCGCACCGCCGGCTATCGGCGGATCGCCCGGCAAGCAGGAATTGTGTGGGTGATAGCGAAACTCGTTCTCAACGCGTTCTTCGAGCAACTTCTGCGCCCAGGGCTGTGCGTCGGGTTTTTCCGGAAACGGATCGGATCCCACTAGCCAGACACCCGACAGGTCGGGCTTACCGCTCGCCAACCGCGGTACAGGTTCATCCGGTATGACCTGCCGGTCCTTAATAATGGTTGCGATGACGCCGGGATCGTCTCCGATCGTATTAAACGAACTTCCTTCAGCGAGTCGGATCTCAAAGGCAACCCTGCCAATAACCTCAATCTCATCACTTTCATACGTTTCGAAGGCGCAGCACGGCATCTTAACTTTCAATTTATAGGTGCCCATCGGCAAGCCGACAATCTCGAAGCTGCCATCGCGGCTGCTTTGCGAGCGCACTTTAATCCCGGTGCTTACGTTGGTCATCAAAATGGGTGCATAACGCACATTTTCATCATAGGGCCCGTGGACCGTCCCGCGGATCGATCCCGCCTCTTCGGCATTGGCGACGTGCTCGCTCGCACCGAAGCACAGGAAAATGATTACCGCTATTTGAATTTTCATCGACCACCCGATTTGTCGATCTCACATCCGCTAAGATCATATTAGACGCAATTGCAGCCACCTGCGGTCGAAACCGATCTGTTCGTGCCGTTTCCTGCGAATCAATTCGCGTTATTATGGCCCCACAAAAGGCATGCCGTCATGGGCCGAAGTGGTTTCCAGTGAGGATTCCGAGGCCGTTCGGGCATTCATTGTATTTATGGCAAATCAATAATATGAATAACAAACTAACAATTGCATTAACCGCTATCACGCTCGCGTTGCTTGTCGTGTTCTTGTCACCAGCAGCGCACGCACAAGACGCTGCCGAGACAGCCCCTGTCGTCCTCGAAGTTCCGGACGGCGCGAAGGCCGGCCCGGATTTTGATGTTGACGACGCGACCAGCGCCTACGTGAACTTGCTCACCGAAGAACAGC
>WTCH01000128.1 GCA_013138675.1 Woeseiaceae bacterium
CTGCCCGGCATCATGGAGTCCTGCGAGCGCGTCTATTACACGATGGGCTTGTACAAGGAATTCGACGTGCGCATCGCCGACTGGGTGAACTCATTGCGCTCGGGTGGCAATCGTGGTCTGCATACGCCCCAGGAGTTTGTTGCCCTCGACCACCTGCTGCACGACATGCGCCTATATAAGAGTCGCTCCGAAATATCGGCCATGCGCAAGTCGGCACGAGTCGCAGTCGGTGCACACGAGCGGGCCATGCGCATGACCCGGCCCGGCCTTTACGAATACGAGGTTGAGGCTGAATTCATTCACGAGTTCCGGCGCCATGATGCGCGCAATTCGTACAGCCCGATCGTGGCGGCCGGCGCGAATGCCTGCACGCTGCATTACGTCGACAATACTGGCGTGCTCGAGGACGGCCAATTGCTGCTGATCGACGCCGGCTGCGAACTCGACTACTACGCTTCGGATGTCACGCGAACGATTCCGGTCAATGGCAGGTTCAGTCCCGAGCAACGTGCTGTCTACGAGATCGTCCTCGAGGCGCAGCTCGCAGCGATCGACAAGACACGCAAGGACAATCACTGGGACGAGCCGCACGATGCGGCTGTGAGAGTCGTTACCAAAGGCCTTAAGAAAATCGGTTTGCTCGACGGTTCCATACCGAAGCTCATAAAGGACCGTGCGTATCGAGAGTTCTATATGCATCGGACCGGGCACTGGATCGGCATGGACGTTCACGATGTGGGTGACTACAAGGTCGGTGACGAATGGCGTCTGCTCGAGTCTGGCATGGTGACGACGGTAGAACCGGGGCTTTATATCCCGAACAGTCGCAATGTGCCGAAGAAATGGCGCAATATTGGTATTCGCATCGAGGACGATGTTGCCGTGACCAGCAATGGGCCCGACGTACTGACGAAGGGGCTTGCGAAGGAACCCGATGCGATCGAAGCCCTGATGCAGCAATGACGTGAACACAAAGCGCAACAATCACTACGACATCGTCATCGCCGGCGGCGGCATGATTGGTTCAAGCCTTGCGCTCGCACTGGCGCCGCTCGGTCTGCGCGTCGCTATCGTCGAGGTGGTGCCACGAGCGGCTTCGTCACAACCAAGTTTTGACGATCGGTCCACCGCCTTATCGCGCAGTACGCAATGCATGTTTGAGGCAATGGGTTTGTGGGGCGACGTTCTCGCCGCAGCGACTCCGATCACACACATTCACGTCTCTGATCGGGGCCGATTTGGTTTCGCGCGCATCGATGCGCAAGAGCAGGGTGTGGAAGCGCTGGGTTACGTGGTGATCAATCGTGTCCTGGGCGGCGTGCTGCAGAGATCGCTGGACGATGTCGCGAATCTCGACATCGTGTGTCCTGCGCGCATCGTCGCGGCAAAGTTGGGGCCTGCTGAGGCCGTCGTTACAGTCGACCAGGATGGTGAACAGCGTGACCTGACCTGCGAGTTGCTCGTTGCGGCCGACGGTTCAAATTCTGCCGTGCGTTCCATGATCGGAATCACCGCCGACCAGGTGTCCTACAAGCAGCGCGCCGTCATCGGCAATCTGTTGCCGGAATTGCCGATGCGAAATCGCGCTTACGAGCGTTTCACCGATCACGGGCCACTGGCGATATTGCCGGTCGCCGAGGGCCGCGCCGGATTTGTCTGGAGCGTGCAGGAGCACGATGCCGATCGCGTACTCAGTCTCAGCGACGAAGAGTTTCTGGCTGAATTGCAGCAGGCATTCGGCAATCGCCTGGGTACGTTTTCGCGCGTTGGAAAACGTGCGTCGTACCCGTTGTCTCTAAGTAAAGCGCTGCGGTTGACAGCGCAGCGTGCCGTGCTGGTCGGTAACAGCGCGCACGGGCTGCACCCGGCTGCCGCGCAGGGGTTCAATCTCGGGCTGCGTGATGTTGCGGCACTGTGCGACTGCATTGCTGATTGCCGGGACGATGTTGGTGATGCGGAGCTCCTCTCGCAGTATGCGAAGTGGCGTCGATCGGACCAGAAGAAGCTCGTGCACTTTACAAACGGACTTGTGCACCTGTTCGGACAGTCAGCAGGCCCGGTCAAATCGCTGCGCAATCTCGGTATGCTTGGCTTTGACCTGATTCCCGGCGTTCGCAAGACGTTTGCAAAGCACACCATGGGGCTTGCTGGTCGCCTGCCGCGATTGTCTCGTGGAGTGCCGCTGATATGAACAAAAGGTACGACGTGCTCATCGTGGGTGCGGGCGTCACTGGCCTGACGGTTGCCGCGTTACTTGCGCAATGCGAGTACAGCAGTCAACTACGGCTGACTGTAGTCGATGCGGCACCGCGACCCGTTCACGATCCCGACGGGGAAGTAGCGCTACGCGTGTCGGCGATCGCGACCGGTTCGGCAGAGCTTCTCGATTCGGTCGGCGCATGGCAATACGTTGGTGAGACGCGCGCGAGCGCCTACGAGGCTATGCGAGTATGGGATGAGTCGATTGAACCCGACAGTGGCGGCGCCCTGAGCTTTGATGCGGCTGAATTCGGCGTGCCGCAACTTGGATTCATCGTCGAGAACGTCCTGGTCCAGCAAGCGCTGCTGGCTGTGCTCGACAAGCTCGACGTCACCCTCAAGTTCAACACCAGGGTCGACTCACTCAAAGCAGATCTCGTCATCGGTGCTGATGGGGCTCGCTCGTTCGTGCGAGACAAGGTCGGCATCAAGACACAGGATTTCCCTTACGGACAAACGGCGTTTGTTACACACCTGAAGCCCGAGAAACCTCACGGCCGCACAGCATTACAGCGTTTCACCCAGGATGGCCCACTCGGTATGTTGCCGCTCAACGACGGACGGGTATCGGTCGTCTGGTCCATTCACGACGTGCTCGCCGAGCGTGTGCAGGCGGCCAATGACGAGGAACTCGGCGAGATTCTGAGCGCGGCATCGGACTACGCATTGGGAAATCTCGAGGTTGCAGGGCCGCGTGGTGGTTTCCCGTTATGTGCGCGCCACGCTACGCAATATGTCATGCCGGGCGTCGCCTTGATCGGCGATGCCGCACACGCGGTGCATCCCCTCGCCGGGCAAGGCGCTAACCTGGGTTTGCAGGATGCGGCAGAGCTCGCGGACGTGATCAACACTGCGCTCGGCGATGCTGAGCACCCGGGCGACAAGCCTGTGCTGCGTCGTTATGAGCGGGCGCGCAAGGGCGAAAACGCGACGATGCTGCATTTCATGACTGGCCTAAACAAGCTGTTTGCGACAGACTCGGCACTCGTCCGCGAACTGCGCATCAACGGCATGCGCCTTTTTAACTACAGCGGACCAATAAGAGACCACGCGGTGAAGGTGGCCTTAGGTATCTAGACCGAGGGGAGTCTGGGTGAAACAGCAGTACGTCTATGGCCTGGCTGCGCTCCTGGCAATCGTCGGCTTGTCCGTGTTCGCGTACAAGTGGCAGGTGCTCGATTTCCCGCTGACTAGAAACCAGGAAACGTCCGTCTGGACGATTGAGTCGTCGATCAGTTTTGATAGTGGCCCGGGCTCAATCAAAGTCAATTTGCTAATCCCGACACTGACGCCCGGTTTCCGCATGCTCAACGAAAATTCCGTGTCGCGCGGTTTCGGGTTCAGTCTTAATTACGGTAGCGGCGGCCGTGAAGCGCAGTGGGCAATTCGTCGCGCCGATGGACGGCAGACCATTTACTACAGGATATCGGTCTACGAAGACAAGGGCATCAACCAGTCCGACACCACGCCGCCGTTTCCGCCACCGCCAGTAATTAACGAGCCGTTCAAGACAGCCGTCGATGTCATTGTGGACGACGTCAAAGAACACTCGGCCGATACGGCGTCGTTCACGGCCGAACTACTGCGACGCATGAACGATGCATCGCCGGATCCGAACGTCGAGCTGTTGCTATCGAATGCGACAACACGTGCCGAGTTCGTCGACAGCATTACGACGATTCTCGCGTCGGCGCGTATTCCTGCGCGCATGGTGCATGGCATCGAGTTACAGGGACGGCAGCGCAATGCCGAGCCCGTGACCTGGCTCGAGGTTCACGACGGTGATCAGTGGCGCTACTTCAACCCAATGACCGGTGAGGAGAATCTCCCTGCGCGGTTCCTGGTCTGGTGGCGCGGAAACGAACCACTGATTAATGTCGAAGGCGGAAGTAACGTACAGGTTGATTTCGCCGTGCAGGAGAATCACCTCGATGCGGTTGCTATCGCCGAAACACAAGTTGCGCAGCAGGGCGCGCAGGCGATCGATTTTTCCCTGTACAGCCTGCCCATTCAAACGCAGGCGGTTTACAGCGTGTTGCTGATGATTCCGATCGGTGCCCTGATCATGGTCATCCTGCGCAACTTCGTTGGCATCGATGCTTTCGGCACGTTCATGCCCGTGCTGATTGCTTTGGCATTTCGCGAGACGAAACTCGTGTGGGGCGTGATCCTGTTTTCCGTTCTCGTTGCACTTGGGTTGAGCATCCGATTCCTGCTCGAGCGATTACGGCTGTTACTCGTGCCGCGGCTAAGTGCGGTCCTTATCGTTGTCGTTATCCTGATGTTGTTGATCAGCCTGATGTCGCATCGACTCGG
>WTCH01000158.1 GCA_013138675.1 Woeseiaceae bacterium
TTGATCATCGCCGCGAGCGTGGTTGATTTGCCGGTTCCGGTAGAGCCTGTGACAAGCACCATGCCTTGGTGATATTCGCAGAATTCGGTCAATATCTTGGGTACATTCAGCTGTTCGAGCGTCGGCACATCAGGCGGAATGTACCGAAACACGGCGCCGTACCCGGTGACCTTGCGAAAGACGTTAACGCGGAAACGTCCGCCTTCGTCGGCGACATAGGAGAAGTCGAGGTCGTGGCCGCCTTCGAGCGTTTCGATCTGGTTTGCAGTCAGGATTTCCCGAATATAGGTTTCGAGTTCCGTGTCAGATAATTCGCGAAATTTGATCGGCAGCAGGTCGCCGTTCATGCGCAGCATCGGCGGTACGCCGACGGACAGGTGAACGTCCGAGCATCCCTGTGCGAGGCCGAGCTTCAAAAATGCGTCTATTCGTGCCATTGCGGCCGGAACCCCATTCAAATCATGGCTTTGCGCCTATCGTAGGCGGAAATTATGTCGCATACCAGAGCGACATCACACTTTTTGGAATTGTGCTGGCGTTACAGCTTTATCTGGTCGAGCGCTTCGGTCAATTCATCCATCGACTGGTAGCGCTTGGTCTTGTCGACCGACATCGCCTTGGCGATGATCGCGGCGTAGTCATCAGGGATCTCTGGGTTGATCTCCTGGCTTTGCTGGGCCTTGCCCTGAACGTGCTGGTACATGACGGACATGTGATCACCGCGACTGTAGGGCGGAACGCCGGTGGACATTTCGTACATAATGACGCCAATGCTGTAGACGTCGGCGGTCTCATCAACTTTCTTGCCGAGAATCTGCTCGGGTGCCATGTATTTGGGCGAGCCAATGACGTAGCCAGTCTTGGTCAGCTGCGTATCACCGCTCGAGGCCGCGGCTGCAACACCAAAGTCCACGATCTTCAGCAGACCATCTTCATTGACGAGCACGTTTGCTGGCTTGAGGTCGCGATGGATGACGCCGGCCAGGTGGGCCACGGCCATACCGGTGGCCATATCCCGTGAGTATTTGAGCGCCTTCCTGATATCCATCGGTTTGGCATTCGGGATTTCTCCGCTCAGTGTGTGCGACGGGAAATACTCCATCGAAATAGCGTAGCTACCCTGCAGATTCAGGAAATCATAAATTCGAATGATATTTTTATGCGTAATTTTGCGCGAATAGCGCAACTCGTGGACGAAGCGTTTCATCATCTCTTCGTCTGACGAAACGTTCGGGTTCAAGAATTTGAGAATCAGCTGTTCGTCGACAATCTCATCCTGCATCAACAGCACCGTGCCGAATGCGCCCTTGCCGATCTTCTCGATGTACTTGTAACGACCCTCAATAATATCACCCGGATTGAGTTTGGAGATATCGAGGCCCATTGGCGCATTCGCGGCGGGTGCGACTGCCGGTGCGTCTGGCTGAGCTTCGATAGGTGCGACCTCCGACCGGGCTTTCGCCTGCTCATCGAGCAGTTTCGACAGATCCTCATCGTCAAGCAACATGGTCTTGGTGTGCGCGCCGATTTTCTTGGCTCGCTCGTTTTCGGCGAGTACAGTTTCCGAGAAGCGAGCATCGAGATCTTTGAGTGCTTTGTCCGCACTGTTGATGATGGTCGGCTCGTCGGCTTGTTTGATTTTCTGCAGTACGCCGCGGATCGTGTCGGCGTGTTCTTCGTCAGCGAGGTGCGACAGGGCTTTGATTGCCTCAATTTGTACATCGCGTTCCGGGCTGTTCAGCAACGGTACAATCTGCGTGATGTGTTTATGGCTGCCCA
Source organism: Woeseiaceae bacterium (assembly GCA_013138675.1). Classification (GTDB taxonomy): domain Bacteria; phylum Pseudomonadota; class Gammaproteobacteria; order Steroidobacterales; family Woeseiaceae; genus UBA1847. The sequence continues at coordinate 1,780 of WTCH01000158.1, forward strand.
ACTTCACGAGCGCCCGAATGATGACAGTATCGGTCTTGGGGTTTTCGCCGAGCATCTCTTCCAGCCGCGGCAATGCCTTCGAACTGCCGATCTTCGATAGCGCATCAACTGCGCGTTCACGTACCCACCAGTCGGAATCGTACGTTGCCTGGATCAGGTGCTCGACGGCACTTTCATCCTTGGTGGCATTCAGAATTTCGATCGCTGTACGGCGAATCTCTTCGTCCTCGTCCTGGATCAGCTGCACCACGGAAGCGACGACCTTCGGACCACCAATTTCAGCGAGTGCATCGCCGGCACGTGAGCGAACCCACCAGTCGTCGTCTTTGAGAACGTTGAACAGCTCCTTGACGGAGTCCTTGCTGCCGAGTTCATTCAGGACCTCGACCGCCGCGCGCCGCGCATACTCTGACTCGTCTTTGAGTGCGTCGGTCAGGTACTTGACGGTGTCGGGATGCTTAAGCTGAATCATCATATCGACGGCCTTGTTCTGCACATCGATATCAGGGTCTTGCAGCAATTTGCTTACGGAGACGATGTTCACGGCGTCGCCACGTGTGGCAAGTGCCGACAGGGCGGCGCTACGCACCATCTTGTTGGGATCGCGAAGCTGCATTTCGAGGGCTTGATTGACTTCCGGGCGGTCAAACTTCGTGACGAGGTGGATCAGGTGAACCTTGATGACGGGGTCGCGACCGCCAAGGCGCGAGAGCAGGTCCCCGACCATTTCGGGTCGAATTGTGTCCTCAATAATTTTGAAAAGTGCGGCAGATTCCTTTGGATCGGATTCGTAAGCGCGCTGCAATAGTTGGTGAACACTCAGGTCTTGCTTGTGGACGCGCAGGATTTCGATCAGCGCAGGCTTGGAGACCTCCGGATCGTCGAAAAAGGCGAGCAGGTTGTTGGCGTTGTAACTGGTGCTACTGGAAAGTGCCCAGGACGTACCGGAAACGACGCGCTCATTGCCGTCGGCCAGGCCTTCCTTATAGAGTTCCAGCGACTTGTCGTCTACCAGACTCGACAAGATGTCGACAAACACCATCGTGTGAGACTTATCAGAAAGCGCCAGTGCGTCAATGGCTTTCGGAATGACTTTGTGGCCAATCTTCTTAATGCGATCAACCAGGCGTTTCGCTGCCGGGGAATCCGGTTTTCGCTCAGCGACCAGCTGATTGATGAGTTGGTCGGCGCGGAATCCTCCAAGCAGACTCATGCACACACACCGATGTGGGGACTGCCTGTGACTGGCTTCCCTGCCCATGAAGAGTCGGCGCGTTTGCTATGAACACTCAATCGTCGTTCTGCTTTTTGCCCAAAAGGGACACCGTGCGGACGATCGTGAAACGCCTGCACTGCCCCAAAAATCCCAGATGCAGCTTTATACCACATCGCCTTGAGCGCATTGTTACGCAAGCCCTTGAAAACCAATGCTTGGCTCCCGCTGTAGCTTCGTTACAATGTGCGCCCACGAGCCTCCGTCACAAGGCACGTGGAATTGATTTTACCTAATACAGAGGGCGGATATGTGACGCCGTCAGCAGATTCTAATGTGAACAAATTCCTGAATTCCCTTGAATTACCGGGGCTTGGCCGAACGATCGGCGAAGTCGCCCAAAAAGTCGACGTGAATAGCGGCAAGTCCGCGATTCACGTGCAAATCGAACTCGGTTTTCCGGCGGCGAGCCGCCACCACGAGTATCGTACATTCATCGCGGACGCCATTCGTGGCGAAAGCGGAATCGATGACGTCCAGGTCGATCTCGAAACGCGCATTGTGGCCCATGGGGTGCAACGCAACCTGAAGCCTATGCCGGGCGTGCGCAACATCATCGCTGTGGCCTCCGGCAAGGGCGGTGTCGGCAAATCGACAGTGTCGGTCAACCTGGCGTTGGCACTTGCCGCAGACGGTGCGTCAGTCGGTCTGCTCGATGCTGATATCTACGGCCCGAGCCAGCCACAGATGGTTGGGCTTGCCGGCCAACAGCCGCAAAGTGAGGATGGCAAGACGATGCGTCCGATGGAGGCGCACGGGATCCAGGTCATGTCGATAGGATTCCTCGTTGACGCTGACCAGCCTATGATCTGGCGTGGACCGATGGTGACATCCGCATTGCAGCAGTTGCTGAACCAGACGACCTGGCAGGACCTGGACTACCTGGTTGTTGATATGCCGCCTGGAACAGGCGATATCCAGCTGACGCTGTCCCAACAGGTTCCCGTCAGCGGTGCGGTCATCGTCACGACGCCGCAGAATATTGCGACGCTCGATGCGCGCAAAGGCCTTGCCATGTTTAACAAGGTTGCAGTACCGGTGCTCGGAATCATCGAGAATATGAGCACGCACGTGTGTTCGAACTGCAGCCATGAGGAGGCCATCTTCGGCACTGGAGGCGGCGAGGAAATGGCGCAGGACTTTGACGTCGAGTTGCTTGGTCAATTGCCACTTGACGCGTCAATTCGTGAGCAAACAGACAGCGGCAATCCGACGGTTGTTTCGGCGCCGGACTCTGCTGCGGCAGCGGCGTATCGAAACGCGGCGCAGCGTATGGCTGCTGCGCAAGCCGTTCAGGGTCGCGACTACAGCAGCAAGTTTCCGAAAATCGTGATTGAAGACAGCTGATGAGTATCAAGTCTGATCGCTGGATTCGCAGGATGGCAAGCGAGCACGGCATGATCGAGCCTTTCGAGCCCGGCCAGGTTCGCCACGACGGAGACGATCGTATCGTGTCCTACGGAACATCGAGTTATGGCTACGACGTGCGTTGTTCCGAAGAATTCAAGATATTCACCAACATCAATTCGGCGATTGTGGATCCGAAAGAATTCGATGATTCCAGTTTTGTCGACATGACGGGCGATGTCTGTGTTATTCCGCCGAACAGTTTTGCGCTGGCACGTACGGTCGAGTACTTCCGGATTCCCCGCAACGTACTCACGATTTGCCTCGGCAAGTCCACCTACGCGCGCTGCGGCATCATCGTCAATGTCACGCCACTCGAGCCCGAGTGGGAAGGCCACGTGACCCTCGAGTTTTCCAACACGACGACGTTACCCGCGAAGATCTACGCGAATGAAGGGGTGGCGCAAATGCTGTTTCTCGAATCCGACGAGGAGTGCGAGACCTCCTACAAAGATCGCGGCGGCAAGTACCAGGGGCAGACCGGGGTGACACTGCCGAAAGCCTGATTTACGAGGGCGCTCGCCTTGACTATGAAATCAAGGTGGCTGAGTAGCTCAGCCTCGCGGGATCTGGCTAGAGTCGGGATTCCTGCAACCAGTCGATGGCGAGATTTCGATCAAGAAAGGTTTGTACGCGCCACCCTCGGTTGACGCAGATATCTTCGTATAAGCCGGTGACCCACATGGACTCGCTCGATAACGGGGCGATGACTGCGATTTGGCTTGCACGGGAAAGGTTCTTTTCGGCATACATTTTCGTAGGGATGTCGTAGACGTCGGCTGTTGTCGACTCAGGCGCGTCGATATGCGTGACATTGATAATGTACTTGTCGACGCCTTTTTCCTGGCCCAGGGCTATGCGGGCCGCTGCGGCGTCCTTGAGCTCGTCTCCGCTCACGCGTCCGCTGATCGTGAGTTCCACGATCTGCAGGTTCTCAATGTGCTCAAGACTCCAAGGCATCCAATAACCCCCACGGTCACGTTGCTAGAAGTAATTTGATACCACCGGCTCGTCCAATAGTCCACCATCAAACCGCGCTACGCCGTCTCTGAATTCCAGTCGACCGCGCGCAAACCAGTGGGCTGCTTCGGGGTAGATCTGATGTTCCACCGTCTGAACACGGGCGCAAAGCTCGTCGGCGGTCTCAGCAGAATTCACAGCCAGCCGGCCCTGCAGAATGCGTGGACCACCGTCGAGTTCTTCGGTCACAAAGTGCACTGTGCTGCCGTGCCATTCTTCCCCTGCGTCGAGCACTCTCTGGTGCGTGTCCAGCCCGGGGTATGCCGGTAACAAGGCAGGGTGGATGTTCAGTATCTTTCCTTCGTAATGCTGTACAAACCAGGGGCTCAGGATGCGCATGAATCCAGCGAGCACGATAAGGTCTGGCTGGTAAGCGTCGAGAACGCCGGCAACCGCGCGATCGAACGCCTCTCTGTCAGCATAGTTGCGATGGTCCAGGCACTCGGTAGCAATGCCCGCAGTCTCTGCCCGCGCCAGTCCATAAGCATCCGGCTTGTTGCTGAAGACAACGCTGAGGTCGAGATCAATCTCGCCTTGTGCTGTTTTATCGATGAATGACTGCAGATTGCTGCCCGAGCCTGAGATCAGGACTGCGGTCCTGCAATGTGGCTTGCTCAATGGAATTCGACCGGGCCGTCGCCCTGGTCAATACGCCCAATTTTCCATGCATTCTCACCAAGCGTCAGGAGCGTCGATAATGCGGCATCGACATCCTTGTTATCGACAACGACGACCATGCCAACACCACAATTAAACGTGCGCAGCATTTCTTCATCGGCAATGTTGCCGTGTTCGGCGAGCCAGTCGAATACCGCACCCTGTCGCCAGGTCGAACGATCGACAACCGCATGGACATCGGCAGGATATATCCGCGGCAGGTTCTCACTGATGCCGCCACCGGTGATGTGAGATAGCCCCTTGATCGGGACCTTCTGCATCAACGCAAGGACAGACTTGACGTATATGCGCGTCGGCGCGAGCAGCGCCTCCCTGGCCGGTCGGCCATCAATTTGCGCATCGCCTGCGATTTCGAGCACTTTTCGAATCAACGAATAACCATTCGAATGTGGACCACTTGATGCGATTCCGATCAATGCATCACCTACGGAGATGGACTGACCATCGATCATTTCTTCGCGCTCAACGGCCCCGACGCAGAATCCTGCCAGGTCGTATTCACCGTCCGTATACATGTCCGGCATCTCGGCCGTTTCGCCGCCGATCAGGGCGGCGCCGGCCTGGTGACATCCTTCGGCAATTCCCGCAACCACGCTGGTTGCAACCTCGACGTCAAGCCGCCCGCAAGCGAAGTAATCGAGGAAAAACAACGGTTCCGCGCCCTGCACGAGCACGTCGTTCACGCACATGGCGACGAGATCGATGCCGATCGTGTCGTGCTGGTTTAATTGATGGGCCAGCATCAGCTTGGTGCCGACACCGTCGGTGCCGGATACCAGGACGGGTTCCCGGTAGCGGCCGGGCGGCAAGGCAAAGAGACCGCCAAAGCCACCAAGGCCCGCCAGGACTTCGGGCCTTTGTGTGCGTTTGACGAGCGGCTTGATACGATCGACGAGATCGGCGCCGGCGTCGATATCAACTCCGGCATCCTTATAGGTCAGAGGCTTCATCGGCGATATAATAGTGCTTGGGCATCCACGGGGAAACCACCCTTGTTGAAAATAGTTTGGACGGTGCTAGTTCTCGCATTCGTCGCATCACCAGTTTGGGCAGTAGAAGTCGCCTCGCTGTACTCAGCGCAGGTTCCCCTCGACCAGGAGGAGGATGACCCGCGGGCGCGCGCCTATGAACTGGCGCTGGCTGACGTCCTGTTGCGCGTTTCTGGATCGGAATTGAGTTCGGATGTCGAAATGGTGGAGCTGCTATTCCCCAATCCTGCGTCCTATGTCGTGCAATTTCGGCCGGGCGCCGACGACACGCTGTGGGTCTCGTTCGACGGCGATGCAATTCAGAACACGCTGCGCCAAGCCGGTCAGACCGTGTGGGGCAGTGACCGACCGCTGACCCTGATATGGCTTGCTGTCGACTGGGGGCAGGGTGAGCGCGAGATTATTGCGGCGGACGACCCGGTGCGCAGTCGCGATGTGGCGCGCTCGATCGATCGTAACCGGTTGCTTCGGCAACGGGTTCTCGATATTGCCGAAAGGCGCGGCCTGCCGGTTGCATTCCCGCTGCTCGACACAATTGACCTGCAGAACCTGAGCTTAAGCGACATCTGGGGTGGTTTTGACGATGCGCTGATCGGCGCATCGGAGCGCTATGAGGCCGATACCATTCTCGTTGGCCGAATTCGACCTGCCTCGAGTCAACGCAACCGATGGAGTTTTTACTTTGGTGGCGAGGAACGGAGCTGGAATGGTGAGCCAGAACTCGTCATCAGCCAGGTGGCTGACCTGCTGGCCGCAGAGTTTGCGATTAGCGGCACTGCGGTCCTCGAAACGGTCGATGTGACTATCGCCGGCATCGATACGGTGGAAGCGTATGGCGCCGTGCAAAACCTGTTGGCGGAAATGACAATTATCGACCAGTTTTCGATTGCCGAGGTTGAAGGCGATCGTATTCGCTTTCGCGTTGCGGCGATCGGCGGAACCGATCGTTTGCGCAGAGCATTGCGATTTAGTGGTCTAATCGAACAAAATGGATTCGAGGGAGACAGGATCGGTATCGATTCTTATGAGCAGGCCCTTGAATTTTTCTACAGCCCTTAGAAGAACACGACGCAATGGACTTTAGCTGGATACCGAACGCCATTTCCATAATGCGGATCTTGCTGATCGCGCCAATTATCCTCTTGTTTGTCTACGGTGAGTTTGGCTGGGCGTTGGGGCTTTTTGTAATCGCCAGCCTGTCGGACGGTCTCGATGGCTACATTGCCAAGAAATACAATTGGAATACACGCCTCGGCGCATTCCTGGACCCGGCCGGCGACAAGTTGCTCGTGGCCTGGTCGTTTGGCACGCTTGCCTTCCTTGGGCAGATTCCAGTCTGGCTTGCGGTCATCGTGATCACGCGCGACGTCCTCATCGTCGCCGGCTCGTTCATGTATCACTATCTTGTACGTCGCCTGGAAGGCGACCCCACCTTCATCAGCAAACTCAACACCGGACTTGAGTTTGCGTTCCTGATTGCTGTCATGTCGAAAGCCGCATTCGGCTGGCCCGACGACATCACGATTACAGTGATTGGCGCTGCCGTACTCGTTACCGTGGTTATTAGCGGCTATGACTATGTCTCCAACTGGATTCGCAGCGCCCGGTCGCAGGGCTGACCCGATGAATTCCAGCCTGCGCATGAACTGGCTCATCGCGATCGCGCTGATCGGGTGGTTGTTGTACCTGCTCGCTCCGGTGCTCACCCCATTTGTTGCTGCGGCACTGCTGGCCTACATTGGTGATCCGCTGGCGGACCGGCTGCAGCGCCTCAAATTACCGCGCACCCTGGCTGTGGTCGCGGTCTTCATCCTCACCTTCCTGATGCTCGGCCTGATTGTGCTGCTGGTCGGGCCACTGATTCGCACCCAGGTAGGGGCATTGCTCGAAGCGCTACCGGAGATCTTCCGCCAGTTCGAGCAGGTGTGGCTGCCAAATCTCGCGGAGATGCTCGACCTGGAGATTGGTGAGGATGTTGGGCTCGGCGCCTTCGTTTCGCGTTACGGCGATATGGCAGGGTCCTGGGGGACAAAGGTACTTATGGGTGTGACGCAGTCGGGCAGTGTCGTGTTCGCCGCAGTCCTGAGCCTGTTTCTGGTGCCTATTTTGACGTTCTACCTGCTGCGTGACTGGGACTCGATCATGGCGCACCTGGCCGCGTTGATACCGTCTGCTCAGCAAGACACGATCATGGGCCTTGCCAGAGAGACTGACGACATGCTGGGTGCCTTCCTGCGTGGCCAGCTGCTCGTCATGCTGGCCTTGTCACTGATCTACTCGGTCGGGCTCGGCATTGTCGGGCTCAAGTTTGCGATTGCGATCGGCGTGGTATCGGGGTTGGTCAGTTTCGTGCCTTACCTCGGCTTCGTCTTCGGTATCGGTCTGGCGTCTCTCACTGTCGCACTGGATCCGGCACCGATGTGGAAACTCGTCGGTGTCGTCGCGACTTTCTCAATTGCACAGTTGCTTGAGGGGTCTCTGCTTACGCCGAAGCTCGTTGGCGATCGTATCGGCCTGCATCCTGTACTGATTATCTTTGCGATTGCCGCAGGCGGGCAGTTGTTCGGGTTCTTCGGCATCCTCCTGGCGCTGCCGGCGGCTGCCGTACTCTCGGTCCTGGTTCGATTTGCCTACGGCCGTTATCTCAAGGATCACCCTGACGTCGTCGTCGATCTCGCCGACGATTCGTAACGCAGGGAGGCATCAAATGTGACTCAGATGGCCCTGCCGCTGCGCCTCGCGGATCACGCTGTGTTCGAGAGCTATCTCAGTGTGGGTAACGAGACGCTGGTTGCCACACTCGCCGGACTCGCCGATGACATGGGCGGGCAGGGCTATTGGATCTGGGGTGCCGTGGCGACCGGCAAAACACACCTGTTGCAGGCTGTGTGCGAACGGGCCGGTGACCAGTCGGTGTACATTCCGCTCAGAATGCTCGCCCAGGGTGATCCCGGGATTCTTGACGGTCTCGCGACCCGAGAACTTATCTGTATTGATGATATCGATACCGTCGCCGGGAATTCGGCCTGGGAAGAGGCGCTATTTGCGCTGTGCAATGAAGTGCTCGATGCGGAACGCTCTCTCGTGGTGTCAGCCTCGATGTCGCCGCGCGAATGTCCCGTGGAATTGCCCGATCTACAGAGCCGTCTTGCCCGGCTCGCGACGTTTCAGGTGCAGTCCTTAAGTGACGACGAACGCGTTCAGGCTATGCAGTTACGCGCAAAGCTCCGCGGGCTTGACCTGCCCGATGAAACCGCACGCTACCTTCTCAGCCGCAGCCGGCGTGACATGGCGAGTCTTTATGAACTACTCGACAAGCTGGATAATGAAGCACTGCGTGCCCAGCGGCGACTGACGATTCCGTTCGTCAAAGAGGTGTTGTAGGAGCGGCTTTAGCCGCGACTGTCGCGGCTAAAGCCGCTCCTACAAAAGCTTTTTCGCAATCTCCGCCACACGCTTGCCCAACGCACGGGCGAGCGCCTTTTCATCGTCAGACAGTTCGTCGGGGTCGCGCCCCCAGCTGACGTGGCTGGCGCCGTACGGCGTACCACCGGTCGTGGTCGTAGACATCGCCGCTTCTGTCCATGGGATCCCGACGTACAGCATGCCGTGATGAAGCAATGGCAACGCCATCGATAACAAGGTCGATTCCTGTCCGCCATGCAGGCTGGACGTGGACGTAAATAGTCCAAAGGGTTTGCCCACGGCGGCGGCCGACATCCATTCACCCACCGTGCTGTCCACAAAATACTTTAGTGACGCGTCCATGTTGCCAAATCGTGTTGGGCTGCCCATGACGAGCCCTGCGCACTCTGTCAGGTCCTGAGCCGTGGCGTAGGGAGGTCCTGATTCAGGGATGTTGTCGGTGCTTGCCTCGGTAACCGCCGATACCGGCGGGACCGTGCGCAATCGCGATGCCATGTCGGCGACGCCATCGACACCGCGGCAAATTTCGCGCGCGAGCGACTCGGTTGCGCCGTTCAGCGAATAATAGAGAACGAGAATTTCACTCATTTGCCGACCAACTCAAGCACGTTTTCAGGCGGACGGCCGACGACGGCCCGGTCGTTTGCCTCGTCGACGACGATGGGTCTTTCGATGACTTTGGGGTGTGCCTCGAGCCATTTCGCAAGCGCGCTATCGTCATCCAGATCGGGCAGGTCATTGGCCTGCTTGAACTCTTCTTCCCCGCGGCGTAGCAAATCGGCCACGCGAATACCGATGAGCCGGGCGTGCCGCAGAGTCGTCTCGGCATCGGGTGGCGTATTCAGGTATTCGACGATTGTCGGAGTAATGCCCGACTGTTCGAGTAATTCTAATGTTTTCCGAGACTTGGAGCAGCGCGGGTTGTGGTAGATCGTAATTGACATTATGTCCTCGTACTTGATAGCGTTAACCGGTTCCCAACAACAAGAATAACAATGCTCCTAGGCCGAACAACAGCTTTCATTCGCATCGCCATCATTGCGGCAGCATTGTTCGCAGCGGGCTGCGAGTCCATGCCAGTGCAAGAGATGTCGGATGCCCGCCAGGCCATCATGGCGGCTCGTGCGGCCGGGGCGGAAGAGCACGCGGCCGAAGTGCTGCTGGAAGCTGAAGAGTCCCTGCAAAGTGCCGAGAAGTATCTCAGCTCCAGGAACTACGGGGTGGCACGGCGCGAGGCGATTGAAGCCAAGACCAAGGCGATTGACGCGCTACGCGTCAGCGAAGCCTCAAAAGAAAGCAAAGACTGACGCGCGACATGAGCTCCGCTCGCCGTTTCACGATCAAGGGCCGTGTTCAGGGCGTATTTTTTCGTGAAAGCACGCGTCGCGTGGCTGAATCGCTCAACATCACCGGGCATGCCATCAACCTCAGTAACGGGGACGTTGAAGTCCTTGCCTGTGGTGAGCCGGCTGAAATTGACGAACTGGCTGCATGGCTGAAGGACGGGCCGCGCATGGCCAGCGTCACCGACGTCACATCCGAAAAAGCAGAAGTGGCCGAAGCCACCTCGTTCACGACAGGATGAACATCCCGCGCTCGGTCATTCATCCGGCCTTGTCTTAGGCCTTGAACCACTTGTAGCTGAGCTTATCGATGACTTTGTTCGGGTATTTTCGTTTTCCCAGGCTGCCGTTGTAACGGCCCAATGCGCGCCGCAGATCGCCATTTTCCTTGTCGAGATAGAACTTCAGGATTGTGCATCCGTAGCGCAGATTGGTGTCCACGTGATTCAGGTTGTCACCTGGACGCCCAATTTCGTCCTTCCAGAACGGCATGACCTGCATCAGTCCCAGGGCGCCTGCGACCGAAACTGCATAACGGTCGAAGTTACTCTCGACCTCGATGACGGCGAGGATGAGTTCAGGTGGTAGTTCGGCCCGGGATGCCTCGTAGTGCACCAGGGTCAGGATCTCCATGCGCTCGTCGGGGTCTTTGACCTGGCGCGCCAGACGTGACGACATGTCGGTCAGCCAGACTTCTGCGTCAAAGCGGTCCTCGAAGCTGTTTGCATCGGAGGCAGCGGCACGCAGCACTTCACGGAGCTCAGGGTCGGGAACCTGTTCGGCGGTCGCACCAAGCGGCGCAGCCAGCGCCAGCAGGCAAACCCAGACGATGTTGTGGCGTGCTAGCTCCATAGGGTGACTATAGTAACGAAAACACTAGCTTACAGCGCTTTCTTTGAGCAGATTGAGAGCTTCCTCACGGTTCAGGTTGCGTGATTCTTCGTCACGTCGGTGGCGGTACTCGAGTTCACCGGCCTCGAGGCCGCGATCCGAAACCACCAGGCGATGCGGGATCCCGATGAGTTCTGCATCGGCGAACTTGACGCCCGGGCGCGCGTCGCGATCATCGAACAACACATCGAGCCCGGATTCCGTGAGCTCGGAATACAGCGCTTCTGCCGCCTCGCGTACTGCCTCCGACCGATGCATGTTGATGGGTACGAGCACGACATCGAAAGGTGCGAGCGGGGCCGGCCAGATAATGCCGTTGTCATCGTGGTTCTGTTCGATTGCAGCGCCGACGATACGTGTGATGCCAATACCGTAGCAGCCCATGGCCATGGCGCGATCCTTACCATCGCTGTCCTGCACAGTCGCATCCATAGCCTCGCTGTACGTGGTGCCGAGCTGGAAGATATGCCCGACTTCAATGCCGCGCGCAATGCTGAGCGTGCCTTTTCCGCCCGGTGCCGGATCGCCGGCGACGACGTTGCGGATATCCACGGTCTCAGGTGCGGGCAGATCGCGCTCGAAATTGACGCCCACGTAGTGGAAGCCGTGTTCGTTCGCACCGCATGAAAAGTCTGAAAGGTGGGCGGTTGCATGGTCGAAGTAAACGGGCAGCGTCGTGCCAACAGGGCCAAGCGAGCCGGCGGCACTGCCAGTTGCCTCTCGAATTGTTTTGTCATCGGCCATGGTCAGGGGCGTGGCAACGCCTTCGAGTTTCTGCGCCTTGACGGTGTTGAGCTCATGATCGCCGCGCAGGACCAGCGCAACCGGTCCATCGGACCCTTCAACGATTAAGGTCTTGATCGTCTGTGAGGCCTCAATATCGAGCAATTTGCACAGATCCTCAATGGTCTTGACCCCGGGTGTCGCGATCTTCTCGAGATCACGGCCTGGGGCAGGTCGATCACCTTTGGGCCGGAATGTGGCTGCGGTCTCGATATTCGATGCGTAGTCGTCTGAGTCGCTGTACGCGATCGCGTCCTCGCCGGAATCGGCAATGACGTGAAATTCCTGTGATTTGCTGCCACCGATTTCACCGCTGTCTGCCAGGACAACGCGGAATGTCAGCCCCAAGCGCTCGAAAATCGCGGTATAGGCCGCGTACATCTTCTGATAGGAAACGTCCAGGCCTTCATCGTCAATGTCGAATGAGTAGGCGTCCTTCATGATGAACTCGCGCGAGCGCATCACGCCGAAGCGGGGCCTGATCTCATCCCGAAACTTGGTCTGGATCTGGTAGTAGTTGATGGGCAGCTGCTTATAGCTGCGCAGTTCCTTGCAGGCGATATCGGTGATGACTTCTTCGTGTGTCGGACCGACGCAGTACTCACGCCCGTGGCAGTCGGCCATGCGTAGCAGCAGCGGGCCGTACTGGTCCCAGCGCCCCGTTTTCTGCCACAGCTCAGCCGGTTGCACCGCCGGCATCAACAGCTCGAGCGCACCGGCGCGATTCATTTCTTCGCGCACAACGGCTTCGATCTTACGCAGCACGCGCAAGCCCAGCGGCATCCAGGTAAACAGGCCCGAGGCGAGGCGCCGAATCAGTCCCGCCCGAAGCATCAGTTTGTGACTGACGATTTCTGCTTCCGCAGGCACTTCCTTGAGCGTCGTCAGCCCAAATTCCGAAAAACGCATTGAATATCAACCTTGTGAAGATTACGCGCGAATTCTAGAGCATATGTGGAGGGTGTTGCACAAAAAACGTATTGACTCCGATGCCAATTTTCGGGATCGTCGCGGCTCTTCGAGTTCAGACAGGCCCATTCGTTGGAAGGTAGACGCAATCCATTTGTTGCCCGAGAGGGTCTTCCTTTCCTGTTTCTCGCTGCCGTCGCGTTTTTCGCTGCCCTGCGATATTCCGATATAGCCGTCACGGTTGCGGCGGCCATGCTGTTTTTCGTGTTTGTGCTGATCTTCCGGGACCCACCTCGCGGAATTCCTGCTTCACCGCTCGGTGTGGTGAGTCCGGTTGACGGCGAGATCGTCGAGGTAGATCTCGCCGACAAGGGCGTATTGCATGGTGAAGCGCATCGCGTCTCAATTCGCATCGACAGTTTCGGTACTTATACGGCGCGAGCGCCAGTCGAGGGCAAGGTCATGGACCTGCGCTCAGTAAACGGGGGCAAAGTCGTTGACTACCGCACGAACGCTCTGTGGCTGCAGACCGACGAAGGAGATGATGTCGTACTGCAATTTCGCGGCCACCGCCTCGGGCTGGCGCCGCGATCGTTCGTTCGTTTCGGCGAGCGAATTGGGCAGGGGCAACGATGCGCATTTTTGCGTCTTACCCGAATCGCCGAGCTGCATTTGCCGATAGAAAGCAAGATCCTCGTCAAACCGGGACAGGTCGTCGTCGCCGGCTCGGACCTGATTGGCAAAGTTCCGCACCCCTGAGTGTAGAATATCCCGATGATTCAGCCGGAACAGCAACGCCGCGCTTATCTCGAGGCGCTGGGCATCGATGTATGGGTGCCGCGGGACCAGGTCGACCCAGAGATTGAGGTCGCCGAGCCCGTTGTGGCGGCTGATGGGCTGGACTGGACCACCTTGCGTGATGCCGTAGCGACGTGCACACGCTGCAAACTACACGAGAGTCGGACACAGACGGTGTTCGGAGTGGGTAACCCGAACGCGGATTGGATGGTCATCGGCGAGGCGCCAGGGGCCGAAGAGGATCGACGCGGCGAGCCATTTGTTGGTCGGGCTGGCAAGCTGCTGGACGAGATGTTGCAAGCGGCGGGGCAGGGACGCGAGAGCGTATTCATTGCCAATATCCTGAAGTGTCGGCCACCGAATAATCGCGATCCCGAGCCTGCCGAGTCGGCAGAGTGCCGCAGGTACCTCGAGCGGCAGATCGAACTCGTTCAACCGAAAATCATCCTCGCGGTTGGTCGGATAGCTGCGCACCTGCTGCTCGAAACAGATACGCCGGTCGGTCGACTTCGCGGCACGACGCACTACCTCGACAAGACACCGCTAATCGTGACCTACCACCCGGCGTACCTGCTGCGCAGTCCTTCTCAGAAACGCAAATCCTGGGATGATCTGTGCCTTGCACGTCGCGTCGCTGCCGAGGCCGCGGCATGATTCGTCCAGCCCCGGAAGCAGAGGTCGTCATTCGTTTGATGCGCCACGAGGATCTGGCGCATGTATCCGATATCGAGCGGCGCAGTTATGATTTTCCGTGGAGTCACGGAGTATTTCGTGATTGTCTGCTGGCGGGCTACCAGTGCGTGGTGCTCGATCGAGATGACGAAGTCGCCGGGTACGCCATTTTGTCGGTTGCTGCAGGCGAGGCCCATATCCTGAACTTGTGTGTCGAACCGGCTTTTCGTTCACACGGCTATGGCGAGCGAATGCTCGATGAAATCCTGTTTCGAGCGCGGACATCGTCAGTGCGCGAGATATTCCTTGAAGTTCGACCATCGAACATGCACGCGCTGGCGTTGTACAAGAAGAAAGGCTTCTACCAGGTTGCAAACCGCCCGAAGTATTACCAGGCGCACGAAGGGCGAGAGGATGCCTCCGTTCTTGCCAAGAAACTGATCGTCGAATCCTGAACGATCATGTCAGCTATTCCTGAACAGGTCCGGAAACGGCGCACCTTCGCGATTATTTCGCACCCGGATGCCGGCAAGACAACGCTTACCGAAAAGCTCTTGCTGTACGGTGGTGCGATCCAGCTGGCCGGCACAGTGAAAGGCCGCAAGGCAAGTCGACATGCGACCTCTGACTGGATGGCGCTTGAGCAACAGCGCGGAATCTCTGTGACCTCGTCCGTGATGCAGTTCCCGTACAACTGACATGTTGTGAACCTGCTGGACACGCCGGGTCATGAAGACTTCTCCGAAGACACCTACCGTACGTTGACCGCTGTTGATTCGGCACTGATGGTGATTGACTGCGCCAAGGGTGTTGAGCAGCGCACAATCAAGCTCATGGAAGTGTGTCGCCTGCGTGATACGCCGATCATGACGTTTATTAACAAGCTTGATCGTGAAGGGCGTGAGCCCATAGCCTTGCTTGACGAAATCGAGTCTGTACTGAGAATCCATTGTTCGCCCATAACTTGGCCGATTGGTATGGGTAGCCGCCTCAAAGGTGTTTATCACCTGCTGCAGGACCGAATCTATCTGTACGACAAAGTCGGTCGCGAGAAGGCGTCGAAACAACGCATTATCGACGGTCTGCATTCGGACGAGGCCAGTGAGGTGCTCGGTGGCGACGCGGATGATTTTCGCGATGAAGTCGAACTGGTCAAAGGGGCAACGCCCGATCTTGATATTGAAGAGTACCTTGCAGGACGACAGTCGCCCGTGTTCTTTGGCTCGGCGTTGTCGAATTTCGGTGTTAAAGAACTGCTCGATGAATTTGTGCAACACGCGCCCACGCCGCAGCCACACGAGAGTGAACAGAGAGACGTGAACCCGGAGGAAGACAAGCTCACCGGCTTTGTCTTCAAGATCCAGGCAAACATGGATCCGGGGCATCGTGACCGGATCGCCTTCATTCGTATCTGCTCGGGTGAATACCAGAAAGGCATGAAAGTACTACACGTGCGATCAGGTAAGGAGATGAAGATCCCCGATGCGATTACGTTTATGGCGGCGGATCGGCAGCACACGGAAACGGCCTATGCCGGCGACATTATCGGTGTGCACAATCATGGCACGATTAACATCGGTGACAGTTTCACCGAAGGCGAACATATCCGCTTCACCGGTATTCCAAACTTCGCGCCTGAAATTTTTCGTCGTGCGGCATTGAAAGACCCGTTGCGCCTAAAGGCGCTGCGAAAGGGGCTGGCACAACTATGCGAGGAGGGAGCAACGCAGCTCTTTAAGCCAAAGCGAAATAACGATCTCATTCTCGGTGCCGTCGGGCCGCTGCAGTTCGAGGTTGTCGCGCATCGCTTGCGTGATGAATACAAGGTCGAGTGCCAGTTCGAAACAATCAACGTGGCGACAGCACGCTGGGTCGAGTGTGACGACGAGAAGATGCTGGCCGAATTTGAACGCAAGGCCCACGACAACCTCGCGCTGGATCATGGTGACCAGCTCGTTTACATCGCGCCAACCAGGGTCAATCTGAGCCTTACCGAAGAGCGCTGGCCGGGCATTGTGTTCCGCAAAACACGAGAACATTGAAACTCCGCGACGTCATAGATCGGAAAGTGGCTGCCTGGGCAGTCTATGACTGGGCCAATTCGGCCTTCGCGTTGAGCATTATGGCGGTGCTGTACCCGCTGTTCCTTGGAAGTTACTGGAGTGTTGGCGCGAGCGGTTCGTCGGTAACGGCAAGGCTTGCATGGATTACTGCAGGCGCAAATCTCGTCGTCAGTATTCTTGCGCCAATCTTTGGCACGATCGCTGATGCGGGCGGTTACCGAAAACGCTTCCTGGTTGGTCTTGCTCTGATCGGCGCAATCGGAACGATATCGCTCGCCTTTGTCGGCGAGGGTATGTGGGTCCTGGCACTTGGTTTGTACCTGATCGCGTCGGTTGGATTTTATAGTTCGAATGTCTTCTACGATTCCTTGCTTATCGATGTGACCAAACCGCGTTACTTCGATTTCGTCTCGTCGCTTGGTTTTTCGTTGGGCTATCTTGGTGGCGCGACGTTGCTCGCAGTGCACGTGTGGATGCTGACATCGCCATCGACGTTCGGTCTGGATTCCGCGACTGAGGCGATGAAGTTCGCGTTCATGTCCGTCGGCGTATGGTGGGTGCTATTCCTTACACCGTTAATCCGATGGGTGCCGGAACATAAACGCGTACGCGTCGTTGCAGGCAGCGTGATCCGCGCCGCATATCGTGAGCTGAAGTCTACAATCACGCATGTACGGCAGTACCGGAATATTGTTGTCTTTCTGGCCGCCTACTGGATGTACGTCGGTGGTGTTTTTACCGTAATTTTCATGGCTGCAAACTTCGGTCAGCGACTTGGCTTTGAACAGACGGACCTGGTCAAGGCGTTGATGATCACCAACTTCGTGGGTTTCCCTGCGACCTTCGTTTTTGGCATTCTCGGCCACCGGTTCGGGCCCAAAGTAGGGCTATACCTGGCTTTGGTTGTTTACTCGGTTGTTTCGAGCCTGGCTGCATTCATGACCACGATTAACGAGTTCTACGTGCTCGCGATTGTGATTGGGTGTGTCCAAGGCGGTGTGCAGGGTCTTAGCAGGTCTTATTACGCGTCACTGATCCCTACCAATTCGCCTGGCGAGTTCTTTGGTTTTTACAACATGGTGACCAAGTTCTCGCACGTCCTCGGGCCTGTGCTTGTGGGGCTGGCGGCAACGTTTACAGATGAACCCAGGTACGTTTTGCTGGTGTTGGTACCGCTGTTTGTTTTCGGTGGTCTGTTGCTGGCCACTGTTCGAACTGAAGCTGGCAATACTGCTACCCCTTCGTGACGCCCCGAGCTTCAGGCCATCATCGCTGAAATAATCTACCGCTGGCTCCGGTCAGTGTATTCAGGATTATTTGACGAAGGTCACCGTGGATGAGGATTGCAGTATTGTCACTGTGTTTGTTTGGCGCCGCATTGTCTGCTGCACCTCAGCACGTATCCGAGGTCGAGAAAGACTACCTGAACACCTGGCGCACGAATGATGCGGATTTCGCCGAGGCCATTCTTCATGATGACTACGTCTATGTTGGCGCGGATGGTGAGCGCCATGATCGATCGTGGACCGTCAACATGATTGGCTCAGGCCGGCTGGTCTATGAGAGCGTCAGTATCGATCGCGGGCCTGTGCATGATCTGGGTGATGTCATGATCACGCTCGGTACGTTTCGTGCACCGGGCACCTGGGATGGCAAGCCGATTGAAGATCACCTGGCTTTTACACTGGTGTGGGTAAGAGTAGATGGCCTATGGAAATTGCTCAGCGAACACAATTCCAAGGTGGATGCCGAAGACTGACACTCGTTCGCCCATTCAGCAGTTATTCTGATGCGCTCGCCTACGAACGTCCGCTATGCACCCCAAAGCAGACATTAGGCTAGACTTGTCCCAAAGGGCCGCTACTGACCCAAAGCAGCCTGTTTGCACGGAACTAGCCCGCCCCAAGACCTGATGGGAATGTCACGTCGAAGTATCTCGTAGGGAGAAAGTCTGATGTACCGAATCATTGCCATCGTCATCGGCATCGCCTTTCTCGCATACGGCTTGCTCCGAATCGGTGTCGGTAGCGCTATGCTTGGGCATGAACTCGGCATTTTCGACATCGACGCCCTTCAAGAACCGATTGAAGAGGTTGGCGAATTCCTCGAAGAGAAGGCGGATAAACAACTCATCCCCGCCACTGTCGGTGGATACGTTGGCTACATTGCATTAATGGGACTGACGTTATCGATTGGGGCGATTGGTTCGCTGACGAACAAACGGTTTGGTCTACCCCTCATCGCCACGTTTTTGCTGATGTACGCGGCACTTTTCATCAACTTCCAAACCATCAATCCGAAGATTGTCCATTTGGCGGTTGCTGCGGTCCTCTTCCTGTTGCTTCTCTGGATCAAAAAGCGTGAACATGCCTGACGACATTCTTGGATATGGCTGCTTTTGACGTGAAGCGGGCGTTGGACAATCGGGATTTCTTGAAATGAGCAACACACAAACCATTCCGTGGAAACGAATATCAGTCGAAGCGGCAGCGATTGTCGCCAGCATACTTCTGGCCTTTGCGATAGATGCATGGTGGGACGGCGTACAGGAGCGTGCGGAGGAGCGGGAGATCCTCATTGCACTACGCGCTGAGTTTGAAGCAAATCAAAAAGTACTTGCTCAGACTGCCGAAAGGCATCGCCGGGCACTTAATGCGATGCAGGACATCGTATCGGCATCAAGATCGGACATCGCTGTTCATGCTGCGTCCCTCGGCTCACTATTCCGCCGCACACTCTCGACGCCGCACTACAACCCGGCAACGGGTGCGCTAGCTGCCACGATCGGCTCGGGACGGCTCCGCCTGGTCAGAAATGTCGAATTGAAGATTCGCTTAGCGGGATGGAACTCGGTCATCAGCGATCTAGTTCTCGATGAGCAGACTCGGCGGGACTCCGTGACCCACGCACTACGCCCGGCCTTCGCGGAGTTCGGCATAGGGGGGGGCTGATTCGGAAACATTGACTGAAGCTGACTTCAACGAGGCTTTGAGGTCTAAGCGGGTTCTTGCCCACTTGAGGGGCCAGGTCCACCGGGTCACTCACCTCCTCACCCACTTCGATGACGCAGAGGACGCGACCCAAGCCATGGTCTCCGATCTCGCCGAGGAGTTACGGTCGCTCTAGGATGTCGCAGTGCGGAGAATCCGAACGGCAGCCGAAAGCGGCCCCTCGTTTAGCCTGATTTTCGGCTATTTGAATGTCCGCTATTGGTTAAAGCAGACATTCGACCTGGGGCCGCTGAGATCGGCTTGCTGAATGGTCGGTATCCACCCTAAAGCAGACGTTAGGCTATTATTGGTCTGAAGGGCCGCTTATGACCCAAAGCGGACACCCACCTTGGCAGCTATGTATGTCAGTATTTGCCTGTGATTTATCACCGTATCCATAGATTTGGCGGTTATGGAGGAGAAAATAGTTGAACATTCATAGAGGGCTCTGCACCTGTCTTCTGGTGCTATGCGCCAGTCAGTTAGCAAACGCGACAGGAGGTGCTGTCAACCTGACCCTCGATCAATTGTTCAAAGAATATGAAGTGCAAGAAGTTCTCATTGGTGAAGTAAGGGGGTTCGAACGATCTCAAGTGCATGGCTCCGAGCCCCGAGATGGGAGCAACGCCAATGAGACTCGTTTCCGCCAGTACTCATACATCCAGATCAAGTTCCGGGTCGTGCCGCAGAAGGTCTTGCGTGGCACAACGGAGGTTGGCAAGCCGATGAATCTGATGTTCAAGGAGCATGACTTTTCTGGTGCCGTCACGCTCAAAAAGGATGGAACCACAGAGGATACCGGGCCAACAGCATTGGGAATCATCAGCGCAGGATCTGGAAACGAAAGAAAGAATCAATTTTGCGAACTTGGCAAGAAGGGCATCTTTATCATCGGTAAGGGGAAAGGTGAGACAGATGTAAGACTCCTTCGCGTAGAACATGCGGATCAGGCTGTTCTCCAAGAACTCGAAGTATTGTTAACAGAAAAGGGGCATTTATAATAATCGCTTTCACGGGACGGGCTGAAGCCGCGAAGGTCCAGTGGATGACGTCGCCACCTAACCAGCACAAGCAGGTCGGTCACCTCGGCCGCTGACGCGAAGGTCTGCTTCTGGCCGAAAGCAGCCCCTCATTCATCCGAAAATTTTGCACTTTGAATGACGGCTTTAGGTGAAAGCAGACATTCAGCAACTGAACTGGAAAAGTCGCCTGGCGAACGTCCGCTATGCACGCCAAAGCAGACATTAGGCTAGACTTGTCCTAAAGGGCCGCTACTGACCCAAAGCGGATAGTCTGTAGATTGATGCGGACGCCACTCTAATTGACGAACTCACCCTTTGCCCATTGAGACATTCCAGT
>WTCH01000056.1 GCA_013138675.1 Woeseiaceae bacterium
ATAGGCCGTCCCTACCGCTCGCGTTCCGAACTGCGTGAATTCGAGTTCCGTGAATTCGAGTTCCGTGAATTCGAGCTGCGTGATTTCGAGCTACGCGAATTCGAATTGCGTGACTCCGAACTACGTGACGATTGGCCCGAGCGATTGGAATTACTCGAACTGCTGTTCGACTGGCTTTGTCGCGGCTGCGCCTGGCTTTGTCGTGGCTGCGATTGTGGCTTCGTCGTTGCTCTGGGCTGCGACTGAGATTTAGCGGCCATTCTCGGCTGCTGTTTGCGTTCCGGAGCTGCCCTCGGTGCGGGCTCTCTTTCCGCCCTGAATACACTGGAAGGCTGCGGCATCCGCTGGTTCCTGGCGACAGGCGTGCGCGCTGTATTCGTGTTGCTGCGAGCTGTACCTGATGCCTGCTGGCGATCGCGGAACTGAACAGGCTCACGCTCACGGTCATCGCGGCGCATTTCGTTCTTGTCCTGCCTCACCGAACCGCTGCTGCGCGCAACCTGGCCGGCACTGTTAGTGCTCGCTCCAGTGAACGCGTTCGAGTTGCCGGTCGGTGACGAATTCGAATTCGGGTAGTACCGGGTTCGTGTTACTCGCTGGTCAGATGCGCGCAGTGTTCGGCGCACACTCGGCTGCCAACGGTCGCCTTGTCCATAGCGGTCGTAATTGGCATTGATGTCATTGCGGACATAGGTGTTGTTGTAAATGTGAATGTCCGGCCTGCGATACCACCAGTTATCCCGATAGGAGTGGCCGTAGTAAGGATGGCCATAAAAACTGTGGTGGTACGTGTTCAGGTGATACGAGTTCCAGCCGATGGAGAACGCCGTCGTAACACCCCAGAAGAAGCTGTGGTGAAAATGGTTGTCAAACGCGTAGTACGACGGATACGGGTAGTAATACACGGGGTATGGGCGCGGATGATAGAAATACACGGGCCGCGGCTGGTAAACGACGACCTGTTCGGGCTCGTAGTAGGGGACGTAGATGACGTCGTCCTGTACCGGTGTGATCTGAATAGTGCCTTCTTCCTGGGAGACGAGTTGATAGTCGTCGCTTTCCAGGTTGCCCGCCGCGTAGGCGCGGTCACGGAACGATTCGATCGAGGCAATGACGTCAGACTGCTGTGCAACAACGGCTTCTCCCATGCGCCAGGTCCAGTCGAGATCTTCATTCAGGAGTTCAACAACGTCGGGGTAGTTGAGCAAGGCGACGATTGAATCGTCCCAGTCCTCATCGGGTTCCAGTGACGAATCTATCTCGAAGGCTTCGAGGAAGCGGGCCGCCTCGACGATCTGCAATGGAAACGTCGATGCTGGCAGCACGATGGCCAGCAGATCGTCCGGATACAGGGCGATCGGTCCCACGAGCGCTTCGATCTCGCTCGCAGAGATCGTCGGCAGCTCTTCAATCTCCTCGATTTCCGGAACGGCAACCTGCGCCATGCCGACTACGGGCCATGCCACCAGCGCCAGGACTGGCCAGAGCCAGCGAAAACTGCGAGAAAACGTCCGATTGTTCATAGTGCCTCCGGAGCCGCCAATAGACGGGTTTTCCGATCCTTGGGGCAAGAATAACCCGGGCAAACTGAACAGGCGCTTAACCTGCAGGGCGTTTCTGTAAAGCGCCGCTAGGCGTTCTCGCTATTCGTCATCCCCGCCGTGCCAGGTGATGAATTTCCAGCCATCCTCGGTCCGTACCAGCACATCCGTATAGCGTCCATTGGACACTTCGACCTCGTCATTATTGTCTTTGAATGCGGTTGTATAGAAGTAGTGCGCGACGGCGATATCGCCTCGAACAACGATATTCTGGAAGTAGAGCTCGTGTTCGATAGTTTCACCTTGGGTGTCTCCAAAGCGGTTCCACATTCTTGTAGAGGATTTGGACCGCGGTGCCGGAGAGGTTTTCGGCCAGCCAGAGAACTCCTCGACCAGTCGCTCGTCAATCCAGTCTTTGTTACCTTTTTGTTCTGCTTCCCACTGTTCTTCGATCGTGAGAATGACATCCGCTTCATCGTCGGCCCCGTCCTGGGCAATTGCCGTTCCGGAAACGAAAACAATAAGAAGGGTTGAAAGCGCTAATCCGAACTTGTCACTGACATTCATTTCGTAGGCCCCGCAGGCATCTTGCAGATAGTACGAGTTTAGTCTCAGTGCTGATCTAACACCAGTTGACGAATGTCCAGAGTTGTCTCCGCGTCGGCATGGATCGACGGCGGGTAGAATTCGAGTAGCTCACTTTCGCCCAGGTATTCCGGATGATGTGTCTCGACAATCGTCGCGTAATGCAGGGATGTGGAGCCTTTCTCGATGTGCAGTTGATAGGCATGCACAGCGAGGTCTGTGGTGGATTGCAGGTGCATCAGTTCCCCAATCGGATGACGCACACCAGGCAAAGCAACTTCGCCGACGTAAATGGTCTCTTTACGAATTTCCCAGCCGTCAGATTTGAATGTCGAACCGATCGACGCGCCATCAATGACTTTCTGGTGCACGTCGGAAATGTCGAAGGCGTCGCCTCCTGCAAAATTCACTACGGCATAGGTACGGCAAGTGCGTTTGCCATTGTTCGTGCTGTACAGGCTGGAGCGGCGCGTTTGGTCGTCCTGTTCGATGATCTCGACACCGTAATTGCCGAATTGATTCTTGATTCGTTCGCTGTTGAGCACTTCCGACTGCAGTGAGCAGGCGCTGAGTGCTGCAGCAAGGACAATAGTGGGAACAGTATTTCTATGCATGGTCAGGTACTGGAGACTGTGTGCCGCGGCACCATATACTGTCGTTGAACACGGGTAAAGGACAGTAGTCATGCGAGCGATGGTGCTGAATTCGACAGCCAGCATGGATGATAGAGAGCAGCCGCTTGAGCTGGTGGATTTACCGCGTCCTGTAGCGGAGAAGGGCGAGATATTGATCGAAGTTTCGGTCTGTGGCGTCTGCCACACGGAACTCGATGAAATCGAAGGCCGCGTGCCGCCACCGGCATTTCCCATTGTTCCAGGTCACGAGGTGATCGGACGCGTCGTGCAACTGGGCGAAGACTGCCACGTATATTCTCCAGGCGACCGCGTCGGGGTTGGCTGGATACACTCGTCCGACGGGTCGGAGAGCGAGAACATCAGTTCTTGTTTCCGCGCGACAGGTCGCGACGCACATGGGGGTTATGCGGAGTACATGACGGTGCCGGAGGCCTATGCCTACCGGATTCCGGAGGTATTCAGCGATGTCGAAGCGGCGCCGTTACTGTGCGCGGGCGGGGTTGGGTACCGCTCACTGCGTCTCGCCGGCCTTGAGGACGGCCAGGTACTTGGATTAACAGGCTTCGGCGGCTCCGGTCACCTTGTACTGCAACTTGCCAAACACTTGTACCCGACCAGCCCTGTGTATGTGTTCGCGCGCAGCAGCAAGGAACAGGCGTTTGCGATGGAACTGGGAGCGGACTGGAGCGGCGACACTGACGCCGTGCCGCCGCGGGCACCGCACGCAATTATCGATACGACGCCGGCGTGGAAGCCCGTACTCGCTGCCCTTTTGCAATTGCGTCCGGGCGGGCGCCTCGTTATCAATGCGATTCGCAAGGAGGCCGCGGACAGGGACCTCATGGCCGGCATTCGCTACGAGGATCACCTTTGGCAGGAAAAGGAGATCAAGACCGTCGCCAACGTTACAAGCCGCGATATTTCCGAGTTCCTGCCACTTGCTGCCGCAGTGCCGCTACGCGTTAAAGTACAGACTTACGCGCTTGAATCGGCGAACGAGGCGCTCAACGACCTGCGCCGCGGACACGTCAAAGGTGCCAAAGTTTTAATAATTAAAACAACAGGGTAAAGAAGTAAGTTAAAGTAATTTATCTCGTTTCTACGAGCGTGCGATGGTTTTCTTGTGGCTGTTTGAGTCCAAAACGGATTTTGCTGCATCTAAGTAACGTCGCGCGCACGCGCAATCACCATGGGGAACCCCAATGCAAAGAGCAGTATCCATTGCGACAGCCTTGTGCCTGTTGGCCGGCTTCGCACAAGCAGATGACAGGACCTGGGTCGAAAAGAGCAACGAGCATGCACAGCTGGTGCTTGGCGCATTCGCGGAACTTGCGCCTGAGGGCGCAGGAAGTATGGGCGTCGACGGCCTCGACGAGAACATCACCGACCTGAGCCCGGGCTTCCAGGATCGCGCAACTGAAACTATCGAGCGAATTCTGGCTGAGCTCGAAGCTCGTCTTGCCGATGAGACCGACCTTAAGGTCAGGCAGGATCTCGGGATACTGATCAAGTCGGCCAAGGACACTCTGTACACGCAGGAACTCGAAGACAAATACATGCTGCCGTACATGAACGTCAGCCAGTCAATCTTTGGTGGACTACGCGGGCTGATTGATCCCCAGGTCTCACGCGACCGTTACCCGGCAGCCGTTGTACGAATGGAGAAGTATGCCGGGCTTGTTGGCGGCTATGAGCCGTTCACCGAGTTGGCAAAGCAGATGTCGATGGAGAAGTTCGGCGACGACAGCCTTGTCGGGCCGTATCGCGATGAGGTGGAGCAGGACCTCGAGAGAGCCGAGACCTTTGTTACCGGCATCGAAGAGCTTCTGGCAGGTACCGATCTACAGGGCTGGGAAGGCACTTACGAAACGCTCGCCGGCCAGATGCGCGACTACAACGACTGGGTGCGGGCGGAAATTCTGCCGCGCACACGTGACGACTACCGGATTCCTGCAGTGATGTATCAGGACGCACTGAAGAACTGGGGTGTGGAGGCGACACCTGAAGCGCTGATTGAGCAGGCGACCAAGGGTTACATGGACATCCGCAATGAGATGGAAGCACTTGCGCCGCTCGTCGCGAAGAAATTTGACTATCGGACGAACGACTATCGCGAGGTCATCGCGCTGCTGAAGAAGAACGGCGGTATCGACGGTGACAAATTGCTTGACCATTACCACGCCGTTTTGCGTGACATTGAAGAGATCATCATTCGCGAGAAGCTTGTCTCACTGCCCGACAGGGATGCCGGAATTCGTATTGCCAGCGCTGCGGAAACAGCCCGTCAGCCAGCGCCACATTTGCAGCCGCCGCGCCTGATCGGCAATACGGGCGAGTACCCGTTCTTCGTAATTCCCCTGATGGAGCAAAATGAAGACGGCTCCTGGCCACAGACGGACGACACCTATGAAGCCGGTGCGTGGACGCTGACGGCGCACGAGGCGCGCCCAGGGCACGAAATGCAGTTCTCGAGCATTGTCGAATCCGGCGTCTCGATCACGCGCGCTGTGTTCGCGTTTAACAGCGCCAATGTCGAAGGCTGGGGTTTGTATGCCGAAGCCATCGTGCGTCCCTACCTGCCGATCGAGGGCCAGTTGATCAGCTTGCAGTACCGCTTGATGCGTGCAGCACGCATGTACCTGGATCCGATGCTCAACCTGGGTTTGATTACGCCCGAAGAGGCCAAGCGCCTGATCATGGAAGACATCGGCATTGGGGAGTCCTGGGCACAGAACGAAGTTGAGCGCTACACCTACCGTATGCCGGGACAGGCGACAGCCTATTACTATGGCTACAACAAGATGCAGGCTCTGCGCGCGCAGGTCGAACTCAAGCTGCAGGGCGCGTTCGACCAGCAGGCATTTCACGACTTTGTACTCGACCAGGGCATGTTGCCGCCGGACATTCTGAAAGCGGCTGTCATGGACGAGTTCGTACCGAGCCAGCTGAACTAGCTACAGCAACAACGGGCTATACTGCGAGGTATGGTTCACAATGTTTGCTGTTATCGCTGCGGCGCCTCCCTGGAGGCGTTGTCGCTCCCGTTCTCGCGGCAGGACGAATGCCCCGGGTGCAGTAATTACCTGCATGTCTGCAAGATGTGCGTGCACTACGATCCACGTGTGCCGAGGCAGTGCCGCGAAGACGGCGCTGACGACGTCACGGACAAGGATCGCTTGAATTTCTGCGATTGGTTCAAGCCGAGTGATTCGGCTTTTGATGCCGATCGCAAGGGCGAAGAGGACCAGGCGAGGACTGCGCTCGACGCGTTGTTCGATGACTGACCGGCGCAATTTCCTCAAATTGTCAGGTGCAACGCTGGCAGCAACAGCAGCCGGGGCTTGCGGAGGTGTCGACAAGAATGCGACGCCAGGCGTCCCGCACAGCAATTACGACGAGGATTCGACAGCAGAAGAGGTCACCCGTGGCATTGACCTGACGGGCAAGCTCGCCGTCGTCACGGGCTGCACGTCCGGCATCGGGTTCGAGACGATGCGTGTTCTCGCACTACGCGGCGCCTACGTTGTTGGTACGAGCCGATCGCTTGAGAAGGCACAGGCGGCCTGCGATCGTGTGGTTGGCGTCACATCGCCTCTTGCTCTTGAGTTGTCAGACCTGGATTCGGTGGTGGCATGTGCCAACGCCATTCGTTCGCTGAATGCACCACCGGATATTCTCGTGTGCAATGCCGGCTACCTGGGCGGCAGTGGTGAGCGCGAACTCGTCAATGGCATCGAAAAGCACTTCGCCATTAACCACATTGGCCATTTCGTTTTAGTTAACCGTCTGCTCGGGCGCCTGTATATGGCTAACCAGGGCAG
>WTCH01000268.1 GCA_013138675.1 Woeseiaceae bacterium
GCATCATCCTGCCGGTCTTCAGATACATCTCGCAGGACCAGTCAAATTCCTGCCACTCAAAATTAATACCATGCTTGCTGCCAGCGGCCTCAAGCGCACGCATGCCTTCGGGCATCACTTCTTTGCCAATCCCGTCACCGGGAATGACTGCTACTTTTATCGTTGCGTTCACTTCGTTTCTTGACTCACAAAAAAGGGCCCTCGAGAGGGCCCTTGTCGTTTTTCTGGTTCACTCAGTAACTCATTCCGCAGCCGATAATTCTATCGGTTGGGAACTTGGTGATAACTTCGATGCCCGTGTCAGTCACGACAACTTCATCTTCAAGGCGTACGCCATCAGATCCGTCTTCGTTACCCGCATACGTTTCGAGGGCGAATACCATGCCGGGTTCGATCTCAGCCGGATGCTCGATGCTGTAGGCGCGCGAGATGATCGGGAATTCCCACAGGCCTACGCCGATGCCGTGGCCATACTGCAGGCCAAAGATCTCATGCTCATTCAATGCGCCCATCTGGCGGTAGTCGGGCCAACGTGTGACGACATCCGCAGTGGTGCAACCAGGCATAACAGCATCAATGCCACCTAACTGGATTTCGAGACAGCGTGCATGCGTGTCGATCTGCTTCGGGGACGGTGGGCCAACAGTGAAGCAGCGATATACACAGGTGTGGTACCCGTTGTACAGGCACACAATATCCATGAAGATAATGTCGCCGGGTTGCAGCAGGCGATCAGAACTCAGATGCGGGTGCGGGTTGGTGCGATTGCCCGACGTGACCTGCACATTGTGAATCCACTGCGCGCCCAGGCGATGCATCTCATGTGAAGCAACGGCCTGCAAGTCGTTCTCTTTTGCACCGGGGCGGATCTCGCAAGCGATGCGGTGGAAGGCCGCGTCGACGATAGCCGCGCCATGTTTGAGTATTGCAATCTCATCTTCGTTCTTGATCGAGCGTGCGTACTGCATGACGCCCTGGCCATCGGCAATGGTGTAACCGTTAGCCTGCATGGCCAGAAGGATCTGCGACTCGATGACGTCGACACCAATGCGGATTTTGCTCTTATCGAGCTTGAAGTTGCCGAGCACCATGTCCAGGTCTTTGAGGAATCCATCCGAGCAACCCCAGGCTTCCGGTAACGCGCCGAACATCGTGCCGTGTGCCGGGAACGTGTAGTCCGCGATCCATGGACAATTGAGCTTTTCGCTTGCGACTTCGGAGCCGAAGCCAAAAATATGCGGTGGTCCATTGCGCGGAATGATCGCGTAGCGACCCATGTTGTCAATCTCAGGCGAACAAACCGCCGTCGACGTGGAATAACGCTTGTTGCCCGTATCGAAGAGCAGCAAGCAGTCGATGTCGAACTTATCCATGTAATGCTTGATGCGACTGACCCGATATTCACGCATACGGTCCATATCTATGCGTTGCTCGTAGTCAACCTGCATCATGCCTTGTGTACCGGGTCGATACGCCACTATTCTTCTCCTGATTCTTGCGTGCGCAGCTGTGCTGATTCGCCTGAGATTATATCGTTAAATATCGCAAAATTGTCAAATTTTCGATAATTTTAGATTACGTGGCTTATTTCAGCACACTTTTTTAGGGGGTTCTTTCGTGACACGGCATCTGGCAATTGGAGATATCCATGGCTGCATCACAGCGCTGACAGCGCTCGTGGGCTTCGTGGATCTGCGATCTGACGACACGATCGTCACACTCGGCGACTATGTTGATCGTGGGCCCGACTCTCGCGCGGTGCTGGATTTCATTATCAGTTTGGGCAGGTCGCATCAGCTTGTTCCACTGCGCGGTAATCACGAGATCATGATGCTGGACGCGCGTGACAAGAAGAGCTGGCTGGGTCCCTGGCTGAGCTATGGTGGCGAGGCAACGCTGCAGTCATATGGTGGTTCGTTTGACGACATTCCTGATACGCATGTCGATTTCCTCGAAAACAAACTGCGTCCCTACTACGAATGCGAGTCACACATTTTTGTTCACGCAAACCTGGCGCCAAACGTTGCTTTAGCAGATCAGCCCGATGCAGCGTTGTTTTGGCAGAAATACAAGGACCCAGGACCGCACTGTTCCGGCAAGACCATGGTGTGCGGCCACACGGCCCAGCAATCCGGAATGCCGCTCAGCAACGGTCACTCAGTGTGCATTGACACCTGGGCGCACGGGGAGGGTTGGCTTACCTGCCTTGATGTTGGATCGGGAACCGTTTGGCAGGCGAACGAGGCCGGGGACACGCGCACAATGGAACTCGATGCCCCCGACTCTGGTCGCGGCTAAAGCCGCTCCTACAGCGGCTCCTAAAGCCGCTCCTACAGCCTAGAATTGATCCACGAAATTGACGGCACGTTTCACGTTACTGCCGTCGCGGCTTTCCTGCCAGAGAATGGTGCCGGCGCCTTGTTCCGGCTTTTCAACATCGATAGCGAGCAAGCTGCCGTTCGGGATCAGGATATCTTCACCGGTAAGCCACAATACGAGAATGCTTGTGCAGGACTGGTGACTGCTGACCAGCGCGTCGCCTCCGTCGAAGTCGAGTTCGTTCGCGAAGCTCACAATCTCCGGCAATCTCGAGCCTGTTTTCAGGTAGCGGGATTCTTCGATGGAACCGGCGAAGCCCATGATGCGTTTTGCGATGTAGAGCGTCTGCTTGACTCGCTTTAGCGGACTCGAATAGATGTGTTTGACGCCGGACAAGTCACTTTTTCGAAGCGTCATGACGTCCTCGACTTCCTTAACGCCGATCTCTGTAAGCTCGCGGTCCTCGTCGGCATCGGCATTCGAGGTCATGCCGTGCCTGAGAACGAAGATTTTCACTTAGACTTTTTCTGTTTGGCCGCTGTCAGCAGATTTGACGATTGCCTCGGTAACGGCGGCGCAATGCACTGTCTCATTATTCGAGATGATGTACGGCTCGCCGCCTTCGGCTGCCCGGGCAAACGCATCCAGCGCGGCGCGCGCGACATCAAATGATGCCGCGTTCCAGGTCTCGGCGGGTCCCTTGATCGGCTTGAACGTGCAGTTGCTGAACAACTTGAAGCGACGTTCTTCAGATGGCGCGCCCGCGACGTGCGTCATGCCTTCGAGTTTGACGAAGCCCTTGGAACCATATATCTGGAAATTGAAGCCGCCGCCCGTCGCCGTCATTGTTGAGAGGTAGCCAGACATGCCGTCCTTCATACGGAAGAGGATTGATGTTGTGTCATCCGCGTCGACTTCGACGACACGACGGAAACTCTGTGCATAGACCTGGTCGATCTCGCCGCACAAGTCGATGAAGCCGTCGATGGCGTGTACACCCATCGGTGTCAGGCCGCCGCAAGGCGTTTCGTCTTTGCTGGCGCGCCAGGCGTCCGGCTTCAGGAACAGACCGTTTGGAAACGTCATGGTCGCTTCGCAATGCAAAATCGTGCCGAGCTCGCCCGAGTTGATCATCTCGCGCAGTTTGGTGATTTCCGGGTGAAAGCGCCGGTTGTAACCAACACCAATGGTGACACCGGCTTTCTCGGCGGCCGCAACGGCAGCCGCGGCATCAGCTTGCGTGAGCGCGAATGGTTTCTCACAAAAGACATGTTTGCCATGTTCGGCGGCCGCAATGGTTTGCGCACTGTGTATCGAATTCGGTGTCACCAGGACAACGGCGTCGATATTCGGGTCCGCGATAATGTCCTCAAAAGAGGCACGCAGTTCCATGTTGTGCTCTTTAGCAAATGCCTTGGCATCATCAGACAGAGACCGGGTTGTGCCAGCGACAAATCGAATATCGTCACTAACGCCAGATACGGATTCGACGAGTGTTTTGCCCCACCACCCGAGACCTACGATTGCTGCGTTTATCATGCGTTTTGCCCATCCTGAAATTGTACTTTGCTGTTGAGCGATTATATCGCTAAAATGGGGATTCTCCACATTTAATCGATAAATTATCCGAGATATTCCATTGAGTAACGACACCGGGCAGCTTATGGCTGCCGTCAAGAATGCCAAGGCGCCAGACACCGATACGCGCCTTGAATTGTATCGACAGATGCAGGCCTGCCGGATGATGGAGCAGCGCGCGTACGATCTGTTCATGCAGAACCTGATCAAGGGCACGTCGCACCTCGCACTCGGCCAGGAGGCTGTTGCCGCCGGTTTTGGTGTGGCGATGCGTGAGGACGACTACACGTTCTGCACTTATCGTGGCCACAATCACACGCTGGTTCGTGGTGTCTCGATGACCGGGATTCTGGGTGAACTGATGGGTCGCGAGTGTGGCTTGCTACACGGCAAGGGTGGCTCGATGCACCTGATGGACATTGAGAAAGGCGCGATGGGGTCCTACGCCATTATTGGGGCACATATGCCCATCGCGGCAGGTGCTGCCTGGTCCGCGCAATATCGCAAGTCCGGCCAGGTCGCCGTGTGTTTCTTCGGTGATGGCACAACGAACATTGGTGCGTTTCACGAAGCACTGAACTTCGCCGCAATCTGGGATCTGCCGGTCGTCTACGTCTGCGAAAACAACCTTTATATGGAATACACGCCGATTGGCGATGTCACAGCGGTGGAGAATCCCGGTGCGGATCGCGCCAGTGCCTATGGCCTGGAGCCGGTGCTTGTCGACGGCAATGACGCGGATACGATGTACGCGGTCGCGGTTGCGGCTCTGGACAAAGCGCGCAGCGGTGGCGGCCCGAGCCTTATTGAAGTCCAGACTTACCGGCATGGAGGCCATTCACGGGCGGATCCGGGCAAGTACCGGCCGGACGAAGAAGTCGAAGCCTGGAAGAAGCGTGATCCGGTGATTACCTACCGCCAACGCCTGCTTGATGAAGGCGTCGATGCAGCAGCGATTGACGCGATTGATGCCGAGCAATCAGCGCGCGTGGATGCGGCTGAAGAAACAGCGCGCAACAGCGGGCCACCACCTTTAGAGAGTGCCTATAAGGAACTCTGGGCCGACGGGAGTTCATCATGGCGCAGATGAGTTATCGAGAGGCCGTTAAGGCGGCTATTGCGCAGGAGATGCGTCGCGACGAGTCCGTGGTTTTTATCGGCGAGGACATTGCAGCGCCCGGTGGAGTGTTCAAGACAACCGAAGGGCTGCAGGCTGAATTTGGTGAGCTGCGTGTTCGCGATACCCCAATATCCGAGCAGGCCATCATCGGTGCCGTAGCCGGTGCAGCGATGACAGGATTGCGACCTATTGCCGAGATCATGTTTTCAGACTTTTTCGCCGTGTGCTGGGACATCGTTGCCAACCAGATCGCCAAGACGCGATACATGACTGATGGGCAATGTTCGTTTCCGCTCGTGATTCGCTCGGCTAACGGTGGCGGTTCTCGCTTCGGTGCACAGCATTCTCAAAGCGTTGAGAACTGGGCAATGATGATTCCTGGACTTAAGGTTGTCGCACCGTCGAGCCCTGCGGATGTTAAAGGGCTGCTGGCCGCCGCGATTCGGGATCCCGATCCCGTGCTGTTTTTTGAGCAGAAGTCCCTGTACGGCACTAAAGGCGATGTGCCCGAGGGCGAACACGTTGTACCGCTGGGCAAAGCGAATGTGCTACGCGAAGGTAGTGATGTAACGATCGTAGCGTTGGCGGCCATGGTGCGCCATGCAATGAAGGCGGCCGATACGCTGCAGGCAGAGCACGGCATTTCGGCCGAAGTGATTGACGTGCGGTCGCTCGTTCCGCTCGATACGACCACCATTTTCGAGTCCGTGTCGAAAACGGCGAGGTTGGTTACGGTGGAGGAGAATCCACGGCTGTGCGGTTGGGGCGCTGAAATTTCGTCCATCGTCGCCGAAGAGCTATTCTGGGATCTCGAAGGCCCAATCGTTCGTGTCACCACCCCACACATTCCGTTGCCATCGGCGGACGCACTCGAAGACGCCGTTCTACCAAGCGCCTCGAAAGTCGTCGATGCTGTTGTCAAACTTGCTGATTAAGGAACGAACATGGATGTCTTGATGCCA
This sequence comes from Woeseiaceae bacterium, assembly GCA_013138675.1. Lineage (GTDB taxonomy): Bacteria > Pseudomonadota > Gammaproteobacteria > Steroidobacterales > Woeseiaceae > UBA1847. The sequence continues at coordinate 5,980 of WTCH01000268.1, forward strand.
CAACTGGGTGAGACAGTGCTCGAGGGCACGGTCGCGGCCTGGTACAAAGCCGCTGGCGATTCGGTCGCGAAAGGCGATCTGTTGCTTGACGTCGAAACCGACAAAGCGGCCACCGAGATCGAGGCACCTGAAGCGGGTGTGCTAAGCAGTATCAACGTGCCGGAAGGCGAGACAGTCGATGTCGGCACGGTGTTGGCAGTTATAGCCGTCGAGGGTGAGTCGGCAGCCGAAGTGCCTGCGGAGTCAGCGCCTCCTGTGGGAGCGGCTTCAGCCGCGACACCGGCAGGTGGTGGCTTACCGCCAAAGTCGACCGGCAGTGGCAAGCTGTCGCCGGCCGTCAGGCGCTTGCTCAAGCAGCACGATCTGAGTGTTGACGCCATTTCGGGGACGGGGCGTGACGGCCGCGTGACACGACAGGATGTACTGGACTTTGTCGCGGCTAAAGCCGCTCCTACAAGTTCCGCCGCTGCTGTAGGAGCGGCTTCAGCCGCGACAGCAAGTTCCGCCGCTGCTGTAGGAGCGGCTTCAGCCGCGACACCACAAGATGTTGAACGTATTCCCTTTGATCGTTTCCGTAAGGTCACGGCTGAGCACATGGTCCGGTCCAAGGCGACCTCGCCGCATGTTCTGCAGGCAATCGACGCGGACTTTACGGCCGTTGACGCCGTTCGATTGGGGCGCAAGGACGCCTGGAAAGCCGACAAAGGCTATTCGTTAACCTATTTGCCCTTTGTTGCGCGCGCCGTGTGCCAGGCGCTGGCCGAGTT
>WTCH01000072.1 GCA_013138675.1 Woeseiaceae bacterium
AGTCCGGCGGCACGCTTGAACAGGTAGATCTCGTTCTCGCCCCAGAAGGTGTTGAAGTCACCGGCAACAATGACCGGCTTCTCGGTTTCCTGAATCAGGTCATAGAGCCGCCGCAACTGTAGATGCCGGTGGCGATACTTCAGGGACAGGTGCACCAGGAACACAGCAAACTCTTCCATTTCGAGTTCAATGATCAGTCGTTTGATTCCCGTGTCGAAATAGTGAAATTTTTCACCATGTACGCGCGGAGCCGCCATGAAAGCATTTCCCTGCTTGCGAACAATCGGCAGCAACTTATTGAATGATTTCGTGCCGTATTTCGTCTCATACGACGTATTCATGCCCAGATCCGATGCGATCTTCTCGGCCTGGTTGACCTTGCGACTGCGGATAGACCCGGTATCCACTTCTATCAGGCCGACGATGTCCGGATCGACCGTTTTTATGAATTTTGTGATCTCGGGAAGCACGTCCTTGTTGCCCAGAACGTAGCCGGCGCCGGGGAGTGGCATGTGCATACTTGCACCACCACCAACGGCGTATCGAATGTTGTAGAGAAGGAGTCGCATGACGGGTCCGGGTACGATACCGAATCGCCGATACCATGGGAACCACTCTGGATTGACACAGGCAGTTTCACAGCAGCGCCGCGAATGGATAAACTTGGGCTGTTGAGTGCTAAACAGGGAGCCCGCAGTGTCCGAAAAGAATCCGATTAGGGTGTTCGTTACCCACACATTCGCGGAAAGCGATGACTACCTGCGCGTGTTCGAATTTCTGGAGAGTGTCGACCGCTTCTATTACTTAAACGTCGCCAAGCCTGAGAACGTCCCGTCAGAGGGCGGACTTGAGGCAATCAAAGACGAGTTGATCCAGCAAATCAAGGCTTCCGAAGCGATGGTGGTGGTAGCTGACGCGTATTCCGCCAAACCCGATCTGGTCAACTACATGATGGACGTCGCCGAAGCCAACGATATTGGCATAGTCGCGATCAGGCCTTTCGGCGGCCTGACGGAAACGCACCCGGATGTCGTCAGCCGGGTTCAGGAACACGTCGAGTGGAACGACCGCGAACTCGTAGATGCTATCAAGCGTCAGGGGCGCGGGGAGGAAACGGCGCGATGGGAGGTTATCGACTTCCCTGGGTTTGATGCCGACGGGGAAGTCGACGACTCGTGACCCAGCCGCTGGTTATTGCTCATCGTGGCGCCTCCGGCTACCTGCCGGAGCACACGCTGGCGGCAAAGACCCTGGCATTCGAGATGGGCGCCGATTTCCTCGAACAGGATATCGTGGCGAGCCGCGATGACGAGCTCATCGTGCTGCATGACGTACTCCTTGACCGGGTGTCTGACGTTGCACTCAAGTTTCCTGGCCGCCACCGCAACGACGGTCGCTACTACGTTCGCGACTTCGACCTCGATGAAATCCGGTCACTCAACGCATGGGAACGCATGCGCGCGGACGGCACGGCTGTTTACCCCGGTCGCTACCCGGCGCAAAGCGGAGATTTCGGAATCAATACCCTGGCCGAGGAGCTGGCACTCGTACAGCGACTCAACGCCGAGCACGATCGATCGGTGGGGGTCTACCCGGAGGTAAAGCGCCCTGCCTGGCACATGGAGGAGGGCATCGACATAGCGCCGCCGCTGCTCCGCACACTGGCGGAGTTTGGCTACGAGGATCACCCGGACCAGGTCTATGTCCAGTGCTTTGACGATGCCGAAATTCGACGCCTCAGGAACGATCTCAGTTGCCCTTACAAACTCGTGCAGTTGATTGGAGAAAACGCGTGGCTCGAGGCGGCGACCGATTACGACGCGATGAGAACAGAGGCGGGTCTAAGAGAGATCGCCGATAGTGCCGATGCTATCGGCCCGCACATCGGACATATACTTGAGCCAGGGGCTGATTCAGTGCCTGTATCAACCGGCCTGGTCGCGATGGCCCACGAGGCCGGACTGGCCGTGCACCCCTACACCTTCCGGGTGGACGAGTTGCCGGCCGGGTTTATGTCCTTCGACGACCTCGTTAGCTTCTGCGTTTCCGAGCTGGGCATCGATGGCCTGTTTACCGACTTTCCCGACAGGGTAGTGGAGCTAAGATTTCCTTAAGGAATAACCGCTATAGTCGCCTGAACACGCACATGCGAAACTCCTAATATCGGGCTATTTATGTTTGGGCGACACTCTATGCGGCGATTGGGCTTGCTCTCGGCAGTCCTGCTTCTTTCCTGGCAGGGCAGCGTTGCCGACAATGCTCCGTTTAATATCACAGACTACGAAGGCAAAGTCGTCGTTCTCGACTTCTGGGCCTCCTGGTGTGTGCCATGCAGGCGGTCGTTCCCGTGGCTCAATGAGATGCACGCCAGGTATGGCGACGACGGTCTGGTCATTATTGGTGTGAATCTCGATCAGGAACGGTCCGAAGCAGAGGCGTTCTTGCAGGAATTCCCCGCACAATTTCAAATCCACTTTGACGAGAGCAAGGCGCTGGCCACAGAGTACGAGGTCGTCGCAATGCCGAGTTCATACCTCCTTGGGCCCGACGGCGAGATCCTCAAGCGCCATTACGGTTTCAAGGTAAAGAAGAAGGAAGAATACGAGGCGGCAATCGTCGCAGCACTTGAGAGCCTCAAGTAATAGCAGTCTGGAGCAATGCAATGATCATTAGCAGGTTTGTCGCGGTTTTACTGGCGTTTGGCGTCCTTTCGGGGTGCTCGTCGATGGGCGTGGAACCGTGGGAGCGGGATATTCTCGCCAAGGAAGAAATGCAATTGACGACGGACGCGATCGAAGCAGCAACAGACGATCATATCTACTTCAGCAAAGAAGCCTCGAGTGGCGGACGTGGTTTCGGCGGCGGCGGCTGCGGCTGCAACTAAGGGTCTCCGGATGAAAAACAACGACAAAATTTCTATTAGCGCAGCTCTTACGGCAGCGACCTGCACATTGCTCGGCACGACGGCACTGCAGCCCGTCCAGGCGCAGGAAGATCCAGGCTGGGACTTCAACACGTCTCTGCTGTACTACGGCGAAGACAACGACCGTATTCAGGACCTAAGCCTCAAGACACTATCGCGCCGGACTTTTGTCGATGATCGTATTCTGAGCCTTGGTCTGACAATCGATGCCCTGACCGGCGCGACACCGAACGGTGCACTACCGCAATCATTCCCGCAGACCTTTACGAAACCGTCCGGCAAGAACACATTCACGACACCCCCGGGTGAATTTCCGATCGATGACTCGTTTCGTGATACGCGCGTCGCAATATCCGCGAACTGGGACCAGCCACTCGGTCGCTTGTATGCAATGAATGTCGGCGTCAGCGCATCCGCCGAGTTTGACTACCTGCATCTCGGCCTCAACGCGAAGCTTTCGCGTGATTTCAACAACAGGAACACGACGCTATCGGGTGGATTCGCATTTGCCAGCGATCAACTCGACCCGGTCGGTGGCATCCCGGACCCACTGACACAAATGCGCAATGTTCGCGACGACGACGATGACGGCAACAGTGGCCGCTCCAGCACCGATACCAAGGAAATCCTGGACCTCGTGCTGGGTGTCACACAAGTCATGTCGCGAAATTTCCTCATGCAGTTCAATTACTCGTACAGTGATTCGAGCGGATACCTGAGTGATCCGTACAAAATCCTGACTGCTATAGATGCAAACGGCGATGCGATATTTTTACCGCAGGTCCCGGGCGTTGAGGGCCCGTCCCATCTCAACTACTACGAACATCGACCGGACAGTCGCAGCAAGCACAGCCTGTACGCACAGGGTAAGTACTACATGAGCGGCAAAGTGCTCGATGCGTCCTATCGCTACATGACCGACGACTGGGAAATCGATTCTCACACGGTCGACTTGCGTCTGCGATGGCCAATTGGTGACACCAGCTACCTCGAACCGCACCTGCGTTTCTACACCCAGACAGCGGCAGAGTTTTATCAAATTAGTCTGAACGGTCTGAACGACGGCGAGCCGTTACCAGAATACGCTTCTGCCGATTACCGACTTGGTGACTTCGATGCATTAACAGCCGGATTGAAGTTTGGCTGGAAGACGGGCGGCGGCAACGACATGAGTGTCAGACTTGAGTTGTACAGCCAGTCTGGAAATGTGTCGTCGAGCGACCTGATCGGTAGTCAGGCAGACCGCGACGTTTACCCGGACATGGATGCCATCATCTTCCAGTACAGCTACCAGTTCGGTAAATAGGTCCGCATGAATCGCGTTCGACCTGACAGAAGCATCAGGGTCGACGCGGGTGATCGGTGTCTCAAGGGGCAGTTCTCCGCAATGGCGAGCCCCTGCGAGGTACTTGTCGATAGCGACGATATCGCCGCTGCAGAGCACCTGACATCGCTTGTGGCCGACGAAGCATGGCGCATCGAGGACAAGTTCAGCCGCTATTCTCCGGGTAACATTATCGACCGTATCAATACGGCGGGCGGTGAAGGCGTTCAGGTCGACGATGAAACCGCACAACTCATTGATTTTTCCGTCACTCTGAACGAATTGAGCGACGGAAAATTCGATATTACTTCAGGTGTCCTGCGCCGCGTATGGCGCTTTGATGGACGCAGCGAAGCCCCGACCCGGGAAGCGGTTATTGACGTCATGCAACACATCGGCTGGCACCGCGTTGAGTGGATGTCCCCGATACTGACCATGGCACCTAGAATGGAAATTGATCTCGGTGGCATCGGCAAAGAATACGCCGTCGATCGTTGTGCAGGCCTGCTCCGAAATACCACAGACGCGGCTTGTCTGATCAATTTCGGTGGTGACCTTGTCGCAACCGGTAAACCGACCCATCGCGATGCATGGAAAGTCGGCATCGAAGCACTGAATTCACAGAAACATGAATCTGATCGTCTTGTGAACCTCGTTACGGGCAGCCTGGCTACCAGTGGCGACGCACGACGTTTTCTCATGCACGACGGAATTCGCTTCAGTCATATTCTGGATCCAACAACCGGCTGGCCGGTGCCGGATGCACCGCGTTCAATAACCGTGGCAGCTGACAGTTGTACGCAGGCTGGCATGCTAAGCACGCTCGGAATGCTAAAGGGCGCGCAAGCCGAGGCGTTTCTCGACGCACAGGGGGTGCAGTTCTGGTGCAATCGTGGCGACGGCACGACACCTTGCGGTCAGCCGCAAGATCGCCAAGCAGATTCTTAAGAAAAACCCCTAACATACTGTTGCAAAAGGTGTTTTTTGTAGAAACAGGGCACTGTCGCAAGGCGGCGACGGTAGTGTTGATTGCACCCTTGCGTTTCCGGACTGAGAACTCCGTCCTTTTCTGAATTGCAAAAACGCATAATCTAACGCGATGTTTTTCGAAATCCCGCAGAACCTGATCCTGATGACTGCTGGCGCCTTCCTGCTCGG
>WTCH01000377.1 GCA_013138675.1 Woeseiaceae bacterium
CCTGAATTGGTAACAGCCAAGTTGCGCGTTCTCAGGCTTCTTGGCGACCCCTACACCGATGAGCAAGTTGCGTCGGCAGCAAGCGAGGTCGAAGGCAGAACCGAATTGGATGCGCTCATCGCCTACCTGCAGGATCTCGGCACCAATCGCAAGGCGCGCAGGTAGTCATCAATGGATATCAACGACATCCGTGGGCTACTGACCGCCTTACTACTATTTTCATTTATCGGGCTCTGCATCTGGGCCTGGAGCAGTCGTCGCAAAGCTGATTTTGAAGCCACCGCGGCCCTGCCACTGGAAGAGGACCACGACATGACCATCAACGAACAGGAGAACCTCTGATGCCTGCATTCTGGGCCTGGTTCGTTGCAGCCGGCACAATCGCGTTTGTAATCTGGTGCGTCTGGCTTATCAGCTGGGCGGGCAAGCAAGGACCGCAAAACAAAGAAGACGAAGACCTCGTCGGCCACGTGTGGGACGGCGACCTCGAAGAATGGAACAATCCCGCGCCCAAGTGGTGGCTGTACCTGTACTTCATCACGATCGCCTGGGCTGTGGGTTACATGATCGTGTATCCCGGCATTGGCGCCTTCAAAGGTGTGCTCGGCTGGTCCCAGGAGGGCCAGTACGAAGAAGAAATGCAGGCCGCAGAAGCACGCTATGGGCCGATCTATGAACGCTTCGCGGCGATGGAGTTTGCAGAACGCGTCGCGGACCCTGAAGCGCTTGAACTCGGGCGCAGCCTGTTCGCCAACTATTGCACCACCTGTCACGGCTCCGATGCGCGTGGCGGGCCAGGCTATCCGAATCTCACCGACAACGACTGGCTGTGGGGCAACTCGGAAGACAACATCGTCGCGACCATCACGCATGGGCGCAATGGCATCATGACCTCGTGGGCGGCCGTCCTGGGCAGCGACGAGGGCATCGACAATATGGTCCGATACGTGCGCAGCCTTAGCGGCCTTGAAGAGGCAGATGAGGCCGCGTTGACGGCTCAACCGACCTTCACGACAGTCTGTGCTGCCTGCCACACACCTGCCGGGACCGGCAATACGGCACTGGGTGCACCCGACCTGACCGATGCTACCTCGCTATATGGCTCGTCGCCGGAGTCGATTCGTACTACGATTGTCGAGGGTCGCAACGGCGTTATGCCGCCGCACGGTGAGCTCCTCGGCGAAAAGCGCACGAAAATTCTCGCGGCCTACGTTTACAGTCTGTCTAATTCTGAATGATGAGGCGCGGTGGTCAGCGAAGAATATCGAGGCGCGAGGAAGTGGAGTCGTAACAAACAGGCTGTTGCGACCGTTATCTGGATTTCTTTTCTTGCGGCGTCGGTCGCCACCATGCTGTTTTTTGCGATGTTCGATCCAACTGAACTGATGGCGACGCTCAACGTCGATATCGATATCGGTCGGCAAGGCGGCTACGCACTAGGATTCTTCTTTTTCTGGCTCATTTCAGGCGGGTGCTCTGCGGTGACCGCCTGGCTGGTACGGACGGCCCCGAAACGCGACACCAGTAATCGGTAGCCCGGCACACTGATGAGCAAAGCAGCACAAACCGACCAGCCTCGGGCTGCGGCACTGTATGAAAGTGCCAAGAAGATCTATCCGCGAGAGATCGACGGCCGCTTTGCGAAGCTGTCCAAACTCGCTACCTACGCGCTGCTGGGTCTCTTTTACGCAGTGCCATGGCTCATGTGGGACGAGCGCCAGGCGTTCTTGTTCGATTTGCCGGCTCGCAAGTTCTATCTGCTCGGCCTGACATTGTGGCCGCAGGATTTCATCTACCTCGCCTGGCTGCTAATGATGGCGGCGTTCACGTTGTTCTTCGTTACGGCGCTCGCGGGTCGACTCTGGTGCGGCTTCGCCTGTCCACAGACGGTGTGGACTGAAGCCTTCATCTGGATGGAACAGTGGACCGAGGGCACGCGCTCGCAGCGTATGAAACTCGACGAGGCGCCATGGAGTTGGAACAAGCTGCGGCGCAAAGGCTCCAAGCAGTTCCTCTGGATTGCGTTTTCGCTGTGGACCGGATTCACGTTCGTCGGCTACTTCATGCCGATACGCCAGCTTGGCGTGGACATCGCCGCACTCAATGTTGGCGGCTGGACCTTGTTCTGGGGCCTGTTTTACGGCTTCGCAACGTATGGCAACGCAGGCTACATGCGCGAGCAGGTCTGCAAGTATATGTGCCCGTACGCACGCTTCCAGAGCGCGATGTTCGACAAGGACACTTTGATTATTTCCTACGACGAGACGCGCGGCGAACCCCGTGGCGGTCGTAAACGCTCGGTCGACCGTCAAAAGGAAGGACTCGGCGATTGCATTGACTGCACCTTGTGCGTGCAGGTGTGTCCCACGGGAATCGACATTCGCGACGGCCTGCAATACGACTGCATTGCGTGTGCCGCATGTATCGATGCCTGCGACTCCGTTATGGACAAAATGGATTACCCGCGCGGACTCGTACGATATACGACCGAGCATTCGATGGAGGGCAAGACCAGCCGCGTACTGAGACCCAGAATGATTGTCTACGCCGCGCTGCTGGCTATACTGATGACCGCTCTGATTACCTCGATGGTTACTCGCACGCCTGTCATTCTCGACGTCATTCGTGACCGCAATACCTTGTACCGTGAGCTGCCTGGTGACGTCATCGAAAACAGCTACACAGTCAAGATAATCAACCAGAGCAACGACGCTCGCAGTTTCCGCTTGTCTGTCGCCGGGGTTCCCGGATTGACGCTGGACGGTGCCGATGAAGTCACAGTTGACGGCGGCGATGTGCTATCCCAGCCCGTGCGTGCGCGCACCCATCGCGACAACGCCTATGGCATCATGAACATTACTTTTTCTGTAACGGCCGCTGACGATGAGAGTGTTGTCGTGATCGAAGAAAGTCGTTTCCTTGGACCGACACCCTGATGGACGAGCGAGATACACAACCCTGGTATCGCCACTTCTGGCCGTGGTTCATTATCGTACTGCTCGGCACATCGGTAAGCGCAAGCCTGTACATGGTTTACCTCGCCACCAGTACCGCTGAGCCCGTCCTTCCAGAATACCTAGAGCGGCAATGAGTGCAGGCGCCTGCTTTCATTGCGCGCTGCCCGTTGACCCACGCGATCAATACCACGTCGAGATAGACGGGGAGCAGCAGCCGGTCTGTTGCCCGGGGTGCAAGGCTGTGGCGGAGCTCATTCGCGACACCGGCATGTCGAACTACTACGCAATGCGCGAAGCACCGCAGCCGGGCGCGGGTCGACCTGCCGATGACGCCGCGGAGTGGCAGGTGTACGACCGTGAAGACATGCTCGCCGCGTTCGCCGAATCCAGCGACGGCACTGCGGAAGCGACAATTTACGTAGGCGGAATGTACTGCGCTGCGTGCAGTTGGCTGATCGAGACGACAATGGCACGCGTGCCCGGGGTGCTTAGCGCTGATATCAATCCTGTGACACACCGATTGCGGGCGAGCTGGCATACCGATGAAATCGGCCTCGGCGGAATCCTCGCAACCCTGGCCAACCTCGGCTACGACCCGCAGCCACTCGCGCCGGAATCGGCAGCGCGACCCGAACTTCTCGAGCAACGTGCTGCATTGAAGCGGCTGCTCGTGGCATCGCTCGGCATGATGCAGGTCATGATGTTCGCTGTCGGACTCTATGCCGGCGACTTCCAGGGCATGGAACCGGACATGCAGTATTTTCTGCGCTGGGTGAGTTTGGCGGTTACGACTCCGGTGGTCTTTTATTCTGCGCGACCATTTTTCAGGAGTGCCTGGCGAGGTGTAATAGCGCGCGCGCCGGGAATGGATTTGCCCGTATCTATTGCTATCACGGCCGCATTCGCCGGATCTATCTATGCCACCCTGACCAAGGCGCCGGCCGTCTGGTTCGACTCGGTTGTCATGTTCGTGTTTTTCCTGACACTTGGCCGCTTCCTGGAGATGCGCGCCCGACATCGCTCGATTGACCGTAGTACTGCGTTATCAAATGTTCTGCCAAATACGGTGACACGCTGTGGCGAAGATGGGCAGACAACGATTCCAAGCAGCCAGCTCGTTGCTGGCGACCTTGTGTTGGTACGACCGGGGGAATCGATTGCGGCCGATGGAATTCTGGTCGATGGTGACACGGCAGTCGACGAGGCTTTGTTGACGGGGGAAGCAACGCCCAAACCCAAATCGATCGGGGACCCGCTGCTGGCGGGTAGTATCAACCTCGACGGCATAATTCAGTTTCGAGTCGAGAGTACCGGCAGCGATACAACGCTCGGAACGATCAGCCGCATGAGTGAGCGCGCTCGATACGCTCGTCCAACCTACGTGCAAATCGCCGACAGAATCGCGAGCACTATAGTTTTCGCCATTTTGATCATTGCCGCCGCCGTCGGGACATTCTGGTACATCACTGCGCCTGACAGGGCGTTCGTCGTAACACTCTCAGTGCTGGTTGTGACCTGCCCCTGCGCGTTGGCGCTCGCGACCCCTGCCGCATTTGCCGCGGCGGGCACCCGTCTGGCCCAACTGCGCCTGCTCGTGACCAATGGCAACGCGATTGAAGCGCTCGCACGCTCGACTTGCATCCTGTTTGATAAGACCGGAACCGTTACGCGTGGAGCGCCGGTCATTGAGGAAATTGAAATTCTCGATGACACATTCGACGAAAAACAGTGCCTTCGTATTGCCGCCGCACTCGAAACAGTATCAACCCATCCGATCGCAAGTGCATTTCGTGCCACCGGGAACGACGTCGCCATCAGCGACCAGGGCGTTGCCGTGGGCGATGGTGTGTCCGGAACTATCGACAGCCAGGTCTGGCGCCTGGGTCGTGCAAGTTTTGTTGATGGTCAACAATCGCGACTGGGCCGGGCAGGTTTTGTTGATGGTCAACAATCGCGACTGGGCCGGGCAGGTTTTGTAGGAGCGGCTTCAGCCGCGACAGTCGCGGCTAAAGCCGCTCCTACAATTTCCGCGACAGGAATCTATCTCGGTGTAGACGGCCGGCTTGTCGCTCGTTTCAGTATTAGCGATGAACTTCGCGAAGACGCCGCCGACACAATATCGCATCTTGCCGAACTCGGTTTGCACGTCGGGTTAATTAGCGGCGATGGTGAAGCGGCAGTGCAACATACCGCCGGGAAGCTCGGCATCGCCGACTACCACGCAAACTGTTCACCCGAGGACAAGCTCGAGATCATTCGCGCAGCACAACGGAATGGTGAAATCGTCATCATGGTTGGTGACGGCATTAACGATGCGCCGGTGCTGGCGGGCGCCGATGCGTCGATCGCCCCAGCGCATGGGGCGATGCTGGCGCAGACGAATGCGGACATCGTGTTAGTCGGCGACTCTTTGGGCTCCGTAGCTACAGCTGTCTTGCTTTCGCGGCAAACGATGAAGATAGTCACCCAGAACCTGGCTTGGGCGATCGTTTACAATGCAACAGCATTACCGCTGGCTGCGCTCGGCTATGTACCACCCTGGGCAGCTGCCATCGGAATGAGCGCGAGCTCACTGATCGTCGTACTCAACGCGCTGCGCATCAATCGCTTCGGAGCACCATGACCGTCCTTTACTTCCTGATTCCCCTCGCCCTGCTGTTGCTCGCAGGCGCTGTATGGGCATTTTTCTGGGCGGTCGGAAGCGGCCAGTTTGACGATCTCGAAACGCCGGCGATGCGCATCATCATGGACGACGATACGAAACCACCCGAGTCGCCGGACACATGACCGAACTCCTGCCGCTCCTTTCGGCAGCGTTGCTCGCCGGCCTGCTGGGCAGCGCTCACTGCCTGGGCATGTGTGCCGGAATCTCGGGCCTGTTCGCGGTGAGCTCAGAAATTTCGTCGTTACGCGCGCAGATGCCGTTCGCCCTGGCTTACAACCTGGGTCGGGTTTGTAGTTATGCATTCCTCGGCGTTGTTGTCGCTACGTTCGGCAGTGTCATCGTGAAAGCCTCGCCGGGCCTGGCCGGCGGGATACGACTACTGAGCGGTACCATCATCATTCTCGTCGGGCTTAAGGTCGCGTTCGATATTCGATTCTTGAACATCGTCGAGAAAATGGGGACGACCCTGTGGTCGCGAATCGCACCCTTGGCCAAACGACTTGTTCCGGTGACCAGCCTGCCGAAGGCGTTCGGGCTCGGACTGGTCTGGGGCTGGCTACCCTGCGGCCTCGTCTACAGCATGCTACTGATTGCCGCAACGAGTGCACAGCCCATACAGGGCGCTTTTGTCATGATCGCCTTCGGGCTGGGCACCCTGCCCACCATGCTACTTACAGGGCTGGGGGCAGCAAAAGTTTCAGCCTTCATGCGTCGGCGTGAAACACGATTGGGCATGGGGCTGTTGATCATTGCGCTCGGCGTACTGACGATTGCGATGCCCGCATCGCGTCTACTCCGGTTTACCGGGTAAGCACTCATTTCGGGTAGGGCGTCACCCCATTTACTTTTTTTCCCAGTCTGTCAACACTTGGCGCTGCTAGATTCAGCTACCCGAGGACAGGCGTTGAGCAAAACCCGCCCGCCCATTGAACTGACGCGATCGATTTGCGAAGAGGCTTTGGAGAGTTTTAGCCAATCCGACGACTCGCTTGCAGATCTGATCGAAGATAACCACATTGAAGTCCGCGACTTCATGGTCTTGTCGTTCGTCTGCGATCAAAATGAAATGACTATTGACCAACTGAATCGCGCACTCGGGCTTAGTCGATCAACCGTGGTCGGTTGCGTCGAGCGCTTGCAGACGGCAGGTCTCGCTCGATATCACCTCGTTGCTGACACCGCTGATTCATCTGACCGGGTGATCCCTACGCCAGCGGGCCGGACAATCACGGATCGTATACTCTCCGAAATCTGATTCAGACAGTCCCGTGCTTGGTCTCCACCTCGACACCAACTTCTCTGAGAAATCCTGTCGGCAAAATACCGCCAGCACAGACGATGATGCCGTTGTTCGGCAAGCTGCCTGTTTTTCCGTTATGTTCGAGAATAACGGAATCTTCCCGAATCTCTTTGACGTTGGAACTCATCAACACTTTCATTTGCCCGTTGGCCTGCATCGCGTCAACTTTGTCACGGTTTTTTGCCTTGGCTCGCGAGAACGCGTCCGAGCGATAGGAGAGAGTCACCGTCGTGCCAGGCTGATCCGCAATACTGTGCGCTGCTTCAAGCGCGCTGTCACCACCGCCTACGACAAGAACATGCTGACCCTTGTACTGCTCCGCGTCTATGAGTCGATACACGACCTTCGCCATCTCCTCGCCCGGGACCCCGAGCGTACGCGGCGTGCCGCGCCTGCCAATGGTCAAGAGTACGGCTTTCGTGACGTAGCTCGACTGATTGGTCTGCACGTCAAAACCGTCGCCACCGGTTCGCGGCACGATGCCGACGACTCTTTCGTTGTAGTTGATTTTCAGTCCGGTCTTGCTTTCCACGCCTTGCCAGAATTCCAGTAACTTTTCCTTGGTCGTTTCGGTGAATTTCATCATGCCGACGATCGGCAATTCGGCTGGCCGCGTCATGACGAGTTTGCCGCGCGGAAAATGCGATACCGTTCCACCCAATGAGTCCTGCTCCACCGTAATAGAACGAAGCCCTGCTTTCATCGCGCCCAACGACGCAGCAAATCCGGCTGGACCAGAGCCGACGATGACAACGTCATAACCATCCCCCTGGCCCACACCCGGCACTTTTCCGACCGAATCCATTGCCTGCCGTCCTTGCTCGATGGCATTGCGGATGAGTCCCATACCCCCCAGTTCGCCAGCAATAAAAATGCCAGGCACGTTTGTTTCGAAGTTCGAATTAACCTGCGGAATATCCACGCCGCGAGACTCAGTGCCGAATACGAGCGTGATGGCATCGGCTGGGCAGGCTGTTTCACAAGCGCCGTGGCCTATGCAATTCG
>WTCH01000108.1 GCA_013138675.1 Woeseiaceae bacterium
CGGATCTGGTGCATCTCGAGCCCGGTGTGACAGGTCGGGCATTCGGTTGCAATAACGTCGGCCCCGGCCAGCTTGGCTGCTTTGAGGATGTTGAGCACGAGCTTTGTCGACATGTCACTGTCTGACAAAGTATGTGCACCGCCGCAGCAGGCCGTCTTCAGCGGGAACTCGACATTCTCTGCGCCTGCTGCTGCCAGCAGGTCATCCATGAAGTGTGGTTTGGATGTCGATTCGGAACCGGGACCCGCATCTTTCTCGGGGAAGATGTGACGCGGGCGCGTGTACATGCAACCGTAGTAGTTGGCGACTTTGATACCGCTCAGTGAGTTCTTGACGCGCTCGGCGAGCCCTTCTTCACCGATGGAGTCCTTGATCCAGTCGAGTGCGTGAATTGTTTCAACCTGGCCCGACTCGTAGGTCTTGTGGCCTGCTTTCTTCGACAGTTTGTCGACGACCTCAACCGACTCCGGATCGTTCTTCAGGTCGTATTCGGCTTTCTTGAGGTTGTGGTAGCAGCCATTGCACGGCGCCATGACAACGTCCATGTCCATTTCGTTCGCAGCGACCGACATTACACGCGATGACAGGTAGGTCTGCAGCTTGGGATCGACGTTCTTGACCTCCATCGCGCCGCAGCAATTCCAGTTCTTGACCTCAACCAGTTCGAGCCCCAGCTCTTTGCCGACCGCCTTGGTGGAGCGGTTGTAGGCATGGCCTGTTCCTTCGAGCGCACAGCCCGGGTAATAAGCCACTTTCTTGTATTTGTCTTTCGTCGTCATCGCAATCCCTAAGCCGCCGCGTCTTCCTGGGCAACCTCGACCAGTTGCGCAAGTGTTAATGCCTCTTCCTGCTTCTCGTGTTGTTCCTCTATGTATTCCTGCATTGCTGCAGACGCGCGCGACCAGTCACTGGTTTTTGGCGCGACCAGCGTCGCCAGCCCCATACGTGTCAGCATCCCGACGGGCAGGTGCTTGATAAGGCGTTTAACCATTTCGATCATCCACGGCTGCGCCAGGCCTTGTTTCGTACGCTTGAAGAAGCGCCTGACCGTGCGGCTCTCTTCGATCTTTCCGGTCTTGATAATTTGCTCGGTAAATACTTCGTCAAAATGCATCGACGGTGATTTTGGCGTATGGCCTTTGCGCTCCAGCCAGTGTGCTGTTGCTTTCATGACGCCTTCGGGAAACACATCGCGCGGACACGCGTAGGTGCATTTGTTGCAGGACACGCATTGCCAAATGATGTCCTTGTCGCGCAGCAACTCCGACTCCATACCCACACGTATCAGGTAAATCCAGTAGCGCGGGTTGAAGTCAGCGTTGATCTCGTTGACCGTGCAGGAGTTCGTGCAGGAGCCACATTGCCAGCAGCGATGTATGTGTTCACCACCAGGCAAGGCCGCGATCTCTTCTTCGAGCGCTTCGTTGTAGTCACTTACCACACGCGTTTCAATGAACGTGCTCCAGTGGCCCGAGACGTCCACACCGTCAATCACCAGGTGCTCGTGAGTCTTGAGATTTTCCGGACGGATCAGCGATTTCTCATGAATAGGCATCTAGTTATTGACCCGATTAAGTAGTTTGGAATCATCGAGGATAAATGCCTCGCCGTCGACAGACTTGAGCCGCGTTTTGCCGTTGCCCGAACGCACGCCGTCCAGGCCCAACAGTCGCCGCGTATGCTGCATGGGATCTTCCGGTGCAGAGAAGTCGGTACGCAGGTAGCTGCTACCCTGTTCGCATATATATTGCGCATAGATTTGTGCACAGAGAATGTCGACATACTGCAGTACGTCGCGAAAGAAGCCCTCATCGCTCAGAAACTGGCTCAGTTCCTCGCGCAACACCAGGTAGGTGCCATAACCATCGCCGACCGGAATCTTGATGTGGTCAACATCGTCTGCATGCCAGATCTCGCGGATCACTCCCGAATTGGACTTCGCATCCCAGACCCAGCGGTTCATGAGCGGTACACGTTCAGGATCCGCGTTGTGCAGCATCTCGGTCGCCAGGTCCCGGACCCAGCGGTGCTCCTTGTCACGCGGAAACCGCTCGCAAAAGCCTTCGATGCGCGCGTCGATCGCATCTTCACGGGCAAACAGATCATTAATGGCCTCGTACATCTGGCCGAATGCATCCTCATGCAACCAGAGGCCGGCCCTGCGCCGCACGGTTGACATGAACGTGCACAGTCCCTTGAAGGTTTCGAGATCAAGAGACTGTACCGCGCCGCCGGCAAGCGCCTCCTGGAACATTGAGCTCTTCAACTTGACCGCATCGACATAGCGCTCAATACCGCCATGGTCTTCGCTGCCCGCGATCATGATCCTCAGTATCGCCCGCAAACCTTCACCGGAAAGATCGAGCACGGGGCGCTCGATATCAACAGCTTGCAATGCAGAACGTCCAAACATAAAAAAACCTTATGCAGACTTGTCGACGGGTTCTTGCATACCCGACAGTACGGCCATAGCGGCCGCATGCCCTTGCGCGATCGAGTCATCTATCGTCTCTGGTCCGGTTGCTGCACCGGCAACAAAAACACCCGGTCGTGAGGTCGCAGCCATGGCGCCGTACTTATTTTCACTACCAACAAAGCCATGCGTCTCCAGGTCGATACCGAAGGTCGAAGCGATTTCCGGATTGTCGACATTCGGATCCATGCCGATGGCATGCACAACCATGTCGAACGGTATCGTGATCGGGCGTTTTACGAGCGTATCCTCGCCTTTGACGATGAGTTTCTCGCCATCAGACGTGACCTCGGCAATGCGCGCCTTGATGTACTTAACCTTGAACTCTTCCTGGCTGCGCCAGTAATACTTGGTCTCATACAAACCGTACGTCCGGATATCCATGTAATAGATGTACACATGGCAGTCCGGCAACTCTTCGCGAATTTCCATTGCCAGGTTCGATGACACAGTGCAACAAATCTTCGAGCACCATTCGCGACCAATCTGGCGGTCACGCGAACCAACACACAACAGCATAGCCACGCGTTTGGGCTCACGGCCATCGGACGGACAGCGTACACCGTTGCCCGACGAGATCATCTGCTCGACCTGGGTTGTCGTGACGACATCCTCGTAGGTCCCGAAGCCCCACTCTGGCTTGTTGACCGAATCGAAATGGGTAAATCCGCTGCACAGAATGGCCGCCTCGGCATCAATTTTCTCGCCGTTCGAAAGCTCGACGTTGAAATTGCCGGGCGTGCCATCGAATGATGTCACCGTGGTGCCGGTACGAACCTTCACATTGCTGTCACCGGTAACGCGATCAACCATGCCGCCGATCGCATCTTTTGCCCACTCTCCGGTCGGCACCAGCTTGGCATAACCCGACAGAATAGGTGCACCGCCGAGCGCATCTTCCTTCTCAATCAAAATACTGGGACGGCCTACCGTTCCCAGGCTGTGTGCTGCGGCCAGACCGGCCGGTCCGCCACCTACGATCAGAATTGGTTTGGTCATACCTATTGCCCGATTTGTTTAAATCCCGGACCCGACGTGATCATCTTCCTCGGGTCGTACAAAGTCTCGCCTTTGCCTGCTTCTACATCTACCAGATAGGCCTCGAACTCGGCTTTTTTCGCTTCCCAGTCGATGCCCAGTTTTTCCATCAGTGTCTCAGTCGACGATGCGTGCCAATGCGACTGCACGATCTTGTACGGATGTGCACCGCATACCAGCGCGGCGAACTGGCAATCCGCCAGAACCGGGAGATCCACAGGCTTGCCCGCCGCCGCGCCAATCCATTGATTCTTGTCCAGCGTCGTAATACAGCCGGTATCGTGACCGACCATCATGTCGGCTCGCGCTTCCTCCTGGGCGACTCGCAGCTTGCGATCAATGGCAAACGAGCGAGTGAATTCCCGTTCGGAAATAATGTGTCGGAAGCCGAAGCCGCAGCAGTCGTACCAGGTCCGATAGTCTATGACTTGCGTACCAAGCGCCTCGAGGACGCTAGTCGTGACAGCGAGGCGGTTACCACCGAGAATTTTATCGTCGTAAATCGCATCTTCAGGCACCATTTTGTAGACGTGACACGCCGGATGCACCGTTGCACGAATATGACTGCAGTCAATAACCTGGCGATTCGCGATTTGGTCACGCATCACGTGCAGCCATTCAGAGTAATGAACAACTTCTTCCGGGATCAGCAGTTTGCCGTCAACGAGGCGCCCTAACTTGCCGAGAATTTTCTTGACGCTCTCCCGGAGCTTGGCCGACCGCAGCAGGTAGCCACGCACCTCTTTGTAGTTGCCGAATGACGTGCCGCAATGAACCAGGGGGTAGTAGTAGCCTTCGGGCAAGCCCTGAGCTTTTGCGGCTACATAAGCTTGGTGGAAATTGCGCAGGAACACGGCCGCAAGGCTCTCGATGTTGCCGATACCCGAACCATGGTAGTTCCAGGCCGTACACGAAGTCTGGTCTGTCTCATCGAGATACTCGATGTCCATCTCATTCATGAGCCACAGCAGTGACGCCGGGTAGCCAGGAATATTGCCGCATTGGCCACACGACTTGTGGTGCCAAAGCTGTGTCGTCGGGATGCGCTTGTCCCATCCGTACAGCGTCTTCACAGTGACAGGTTTGTGCTCATCCTGAATCCTGTGCACTACTATCTCGCCGTCTTTCTCGAGCTCCCACATGACATCGCGAACATCTTCAACACGCGCCTTGTTTGTCAGCATCGAACGACGGTTGACGATCTGATCAACCCATACGGTCGCTACATGAGCATCTTCTTTGCTCAGGTTTGCATCGGTCCATTCAGAACCATGCCCAGTAAAACGGTCCCCACCATTATCTGTCATGTCGCGTCTCCTACAGGGTGTCACCCCATTCGCGGCTAAAGCCGCTCCTACAGTCTTCTATTCCTGCTCGTCGAGGAAGTCTTCATAGTCATCGCGTTTCTCATCCATGATGTCGCAGATCACGTCGAACAGGTTCTCGTCAATTGTTTCGAGGCTGTCGAGTACTCCGGTTTCTTCCCAGATGGTGTATAACTCAACAGACGTCTTCAGATTCACTTCCCATGCCGTTTTTGTAGTATGCAATGTCGGCATCGGTATCGCTTTTCGTAGAAGTTCCAGCGGCGCATCAACTTTCGATACGTTCGGGCCCCAGTCCGCAAAGCCTTCCGGGTTAATCATGTCGGGCGATAACTGGTTACCGGTTGAAATGAGTTTCAGCATCACACGGCTGAACGGTCGCAGCACACTTTTTGCCGACTCCATGCCGTGCTTAATCGCGGTCTCGCGCATTATCATGATGAGACCACCCGGCGAGTTATCGAACGGGCAACGTGCAGCGCAGGTATAGCACTGCGCGCAGGACCATATCTTTTCCTGCATCGCATCGTAGATGCCTTCGAGATTTTCGGTCCAGAGCAGTTGCACGATCTCGCGCGGGCTAAAATCGTAGTAATGGGCGGCCGGACAAGTTGCGGTACAAATGCCGCAGTTCAG
Source organism: Woeseiaceae bacterium (assembly GCA_013138675.1). GTDB lineage: Bacteria > Pseudomonadota > Gammaproteobacteria > Steroidobacterales > Woeseiaceae > UBA1847. Next base: position 5,473 of record WTCH01000108.1, read on the forward strand.
GCAACCATTCAGTTCGTGGTCGAAACGCAGGTCACCCTGGATATCCTGAAAAATTTCCTCGAGTTGTTCACGCCCAACGACCGGGTCATCGGAGACCGGGTCGCCTATGTGTTCCTGTATTCGAGAAGTGGACGAATGTGACACTGAAATACCCTAGTAGGTAAGAACCTTGACGTCTTCTTCCATGATTTGTTCGATCAGGTGTGCACCGCCGACGATCCCCTCACACTCGGGAATCAAATCGTCCTTGG
>WTCH01000074.1 GCA_013138675.1 Woeseiaceae bacterium
CTTGGCGACTTTCTTCTTAGCCTTTTTCTTGGCTTTCTTTTTCGTCTTGCGCTTGGCTACTTTTTTCTTAGCCTTTTTCTTCGTCTTGCGCTTGGCGACTTTCTTCTTAGCCTTTTTCTTGGCTTTCTTTTTCGTCTTGCGCTTGGCTACTTTTTTCTTAGCCTTTCTCCTGGGTTTCTTTTTCGTCTTGCGCTTGGCTACTTTCTTTTTAGCTTTCTTCCTAGTAGCTTTTTTCTTCGTTGCGCGTTTCTTCGCAACCTTACGCTTCGGTGCTGCTCTCTTCTTCGTTACTTTCCGCTTCTTCGCGACTTTGCGCTTAGAAGTTTTTTTCCTGGACTTCTTCTTAGTAGCCATCATATTTCTCCGTGTCGGGTACCCGGCGTTGAGTATATACAACAAGATTAAAAAATCCAGCGAGTTAGCCGACACTTCCTGGCATTCGAAATTCGCCGAATTGTGACAAAAACCGAATCCAGATTTTTAAATCAACACGCCAGGTTTTAATGCGAGTAAGAAAACAAAATTGCGGGCGACTAAACGAGCATTCAATCGGCGTCCGTTACAGTTTTATAAAGTGGAACATCCCAAGCATCGGGTACAAGCTTTTCGACCTTCTGACACTCGAACGCAATGCCTATCAGCTTTGGCCTTAGCCACTTACAGCGATTTCTTAAAAAACGGAAGCAGCGGTCAAAGTAGCCGCCACCCATGCCGATTCGGTTGTTTGCTGCATCAAATGCAGCCATCGGTGTAATAACGATGTCGAGTTGTTTCGCACTAACGAATGTCCCCGAATTCGGTTCCCAAATACCGTAGCGACTCCTTGTCACGACAGTATCGGGCGTGATTTCACAAAAATTCATCGCACCGTGTGTGTCGGTTACGGGTACGAAAACGCGCTTATTTGCGCACCATGCGCGCTCGATGATGTTTGTCGGGTCAACTTCGTCGCTTGTCGGCAGGTAACAGCCGACCATTTTGCTTGCCATGAATTCGTGCGAATGAGTGACGCGTTCGCAGATTTTTATCGATGCGAGCTCGCGTTGCTTGTCGCTTAATGATCGACGCGCACGCAGTGCCGACGCACGTAATTTCAGTTTGTGATTTGAAGTCAAAAGCGCCTCCCGCCTGTGCCGTTGCAGACCGTCGCCCTCGAACCGGAGCAACAGGTGGGGTCAGCCGTTGCAGCAACAGGCTAACCGCCGAAGCGGCCCTGCTCAAATGCTACCAACAGTGCACGACCCCGAGGTAAATATTTAGGGTCGAGAGGTTTCCAGGTCATTATCGAACACTGCAGGAGGCGCCATATCGGGTGTCCTGATCCTACACGTCAGAGATCAAGTTGCTGGGATGTGCCCAGCGCATTCTCGACGCGATCGGAAATATTTTTCAGCCGCCCGCTCAGATCACCGTCAATGAGCCGATCGCGCGCCTGTGCATGTAGAAGATCATTGGCCATGTTAAGAGCGGCCATTACGGCAATGCGGTCCAGTCCGACGACTCTGCCGCTATCGCGAATTTCGAGCATCTTGGAATTGAGAATCTCGGCGGAGTCGAGCAGGTCGGTTCGTTCTTCGGACTCGCACGCTACCTGGTATTCCTTGTCGAGTATTCTCACGCTTACTTGGGCATTGCTGGTTGTCATGTCAGGATCCCTGCTCCATCGCTTTGAGCCGGCCGATCATTGCTTCGACGCGGGCTCGTACCTGTTCATTTTTTTGTAGAAGATTTGCACGCTCTGACGTTAGTACGTCCTGCCGCTGCTTGAGAGATTTATTCTCGTCCTGCAGCTGATCGCACACTTGGACAAGCGCATCGACGCGCTTCTCGAGTCGTTTGAGTTCGTGCTCAAAGGTGGTATTGATGTTGTCGGCCATATGAGCAATATAGACACGCGCTCAAACAGAATCAATCGCCGTGGCCTCGCACTGCGTTACGTGGGATCATTATTGCCATGGAATCCCCAATTGACCACGATCTTCTGGACTCGGCACTCAGGCGTTGCGGCGCCAGCTGGGGCGCTGCCCAGTCACACGGATTGCTTACAGGGCGTCTTGCCATTGCCGGTGCCGACAGCGGATTCGACTGGCTCTCGCAAGTCCTTGAAGGTACGGACGCAAATGGCGCATTGCGGGGCGAGTGCGAGGCCATGCTCCGGTCCCTTTTCGAGACCACCTGTCGGCAACTCGCCGAACGGCTATCCGAGTTTAAACCGCTGCTACCTGATGATGATGACGCGGCGGCTGCAAGGGCCACCGGGTTGGCTCACTGGTGCGAGGGTTTTTTGCATGGCCTGGTGTCTGCGGACCACGGCGATGCGCTCAAAGAGCGCCTGTCGACCGAGCCGCTGGCGGATATTATCAAGGACATGCTGCAGATAACCCGGGCTATCGCCGCAGACGAAAGCGACGAGGAAACCGATGAGGAGGCCTATATCGAGCTCGTCGAATATCTTCGAGTCGCGGCCCAGTTGACGTACGAGGAGCTCGTCGAGTTTCGCGACCCATCGGACGGTGACGATGAAGCCGCGCCCGAGCCAGGGGTGTTGCATTGATCAGCAGGGAATTTGAGCGGCGACGCGGCAACCTGATGCGCATGGTTGGCGAAGGCGGCATCGCGATCTTGCCGGCGGCACCAATCCGGACGCGTAGCCGTGACGTCGAGTATCGGTTTCGACAGGACAGCGATTTCTACTATTTAACGGGCTTCGCAGAACCCGATGCCGTAGCCGTCATCGTGCCCGGACGTGACAGCGGCGAGTTCCTGATATTTTGCCGTCAGCGCGATTTGGAAAAGGAGCGCTGGGATGGACGGCGCATGGGCACGGACGGTGTTATCGAGCATTTCCAGGCTGACGATGCGTTTCCGATAGAAGACATCGATGACATCCTGCCCGGCATCATGGAGTCCTGCGAGCGCGTCTATTACACGATGGGCTTGTACAAGGAATTCGACGTGCGCATCGCCGACTGGGTGAACTCATTGCGCTCGGGTGGCAATCGTGGTCTGCATACGC
>WTCH01000368.1 GCA_013138675.1 Woeseiaceae bacterium
ACAGATTTCCTTGTCCTCAATCGCAGCAATCCTGGCTGGCGCCAAGGAGCTTGTTATGAAACTGATTAAATTACTTTTAATATCCACTTGCCTGGTGTTTGCAACGACGGCTGGAGTAAACGCTGCCCCACCAGTTAATGCCACAACCGAGTATGATTTCGTTGGTCATCTCGAGAAATTTGATGACGAGGGAAGGTTGCTGGCGTGGGAAGGAACCATCAGCGGCGATATCGAAGGAGTAATACGCTGGTGGATGGTCGTGCCATTTTCGATTACCGGGCAGGTCACCCACTTCGAAGAGAAATGGGAAATCTGGGATGGGGATGAGGACGATGCGGTTTTGTGTCTCGAGGGATACAATGCAGGTACCACAACGAACCGCCCTGGAAAAAGCGGTGTTTGGCGCTCAAACGGCATGGTCACAAAGGTCGGTCCGGCTTGTCCGGAATTAGATGAATGGTTAGGTGGTCATATGCATGAAAGTGGGGAGTTTTCCTGGATCTTTCAGGGTGAATTTCCAGAAAAAGGCACGGGCATATTCAGGACCAACTGACGCATGACTAAAGAAGTCGGGAAGGATAGGAAATTCTATCGCATCGAATCAAATCCACATTGAAACAAAAAACATTCGCGTCTAGAGTATTCAGAATGACTCTATTACCCGGATCAAAAAATGTCTGACGAACTCATTCAGTCTCTCCCTACGGGGTTGTTTATTGGTGGCAAGTGGTTGGAGTCTGGAGATGGTGGCCGCATAGATGTTGCCGATCCCGCGACTGAGGAAATCATAGCGAACGTCGCGAGTGGCACTCCCGATGACGCGACCAAAGCCGTCGATGCGGCATACGCGGCTGGCGTAGCCTGGGCGGCAACAGCGCCGCGGGAGCGGGCGGAGATATTGCGGGCCGCGTTCGAGTTGCTCGACTCAAAGAAAGACGAACTCGCCGTTATCATCTCCCGTGAAGAAGGCAAAACTCGGGCGGAGGGACTCGGCGAGATGGCCTATGCCACGGAGTTCTTCCGTTGGTATAGCGAGGAAGCGCCTCGCATCATGGGACATTTCGGGCGCGGGCCTGCCGGCATAAACAACATACTTGTCGACCACAGCCCGGTTGGTGTTTCGCTATTGATCACGCCATGGAATTTCCCGGCCGCGATGGCGACACGCAAGATTGCGCCTGCGCTCGCGGCCGGATGCACGGTCATTCTGAAGCCGGCCTCCGCGACACCGCTAACGGCATTGCGCGTCGGGGAATTGCTGCAACAGGCCGGCGTTCCGGATGGCGTAGTCAATGTACTGCCGTCGAAACGCTCGGGCGAGGTATCGAATCGCATACTCGAAGACGAGCGTGTCAGGCTTGTATCCTTTACAGGGTCGACCGAGGTGGGCCGCATCCTGATGACCAAGGCGGCAGAACGCGTTGTCATCAGTTCCATGGAACTCGGCGGCAATGGGCCTTTTGTCGTGCTTGAAGACGCGGACATGGACGTCGCAGTAGATAGCGCGATGGTCGCAAAGATGCGCAATGCAGGTGAATCATGCATCGCCGCGAATCGCTTCCATGTGCACAGCTCGATCAAAGACGAATTCGCCGAGCGTTTCGCCGCGGAGATGGCGAAGCTAAAGATCGGACCGGGCCTCGAGGACGGCGTGGACCTCGGGCCACTGGTGGACGCGAGCACGCGTGACAAGGTCGAACAGCTCGTCGACGATGCGGTTGCCAGAGGGGCCCGCGTATTGACGGGCGGAAAGCGTCCCGATGGACCTGGCTATTTCTATGAGCCCACGGTCATCACCGATGTCGATCCGGCGGCCGACATTCTGCAAACGGAGATCTTTGGTCCGGTCGCGCCAATTGTTGCGTTTGACGACGAAGACGAAGCCATTGCCCAGGCGAACAACACGATATACGGACTGTCCGCCTACGTGGCCGGTAGTACGGGGAGCGCACTTAGAGTGGCGCAGAAGATTGATGCCGGCATGGTTGGCGTCAATCGTGGTTTTATCTCAGACCCGGCTGCGCCTTTCGGCGGCATGAATCAAAGTGGCATCGGCCGCGAAGGCTCGCAAGACGGCATTCACGAATTTCTGGAGAAGAAATACATCGCGGTTGAGTGGTAAGACAATGCTCGGGATGATCGCCGAATCGATGATCTCGATCTTGTCGTATGAGTTCATGTTGCCCGCCTCAGTATCGCAATCGAAAGTGCGGGCAACGACGCTGCCTGAGCGCGTGTTGAGACTTCTGACGCACTCGAAAACAACAACTGCCAGCCACTTGCGTCATTGTTCTCAGGCAGTGAGAACTGAACGTCGTCTTTAGAGCCATTGATCAATGCGAGAATCGCCGCGTCACCAATGAGCAAGCTAAAGGCGCGTGTCATGTCCCAGTCAGCGTCCGAAATGCGCTGGCCATCGGGTTTCCGCCAACTGATCGAATTTTCATCGTGAACAAATTGTTGCGAGCGTAGTAGCGGTTCATCACGTCGCAGTCGAACAAGTTCTCTGACCTGATCCAGAAACTCAGGGTCATCATCGACGCGTGACCAATCCAGCCAGCTGGTCTCATTGTCCTGCGCGTAGGCGTTGTTGTTGCCCTTCTGGGAGTGTCCGAATTCATCGCCGGCCAGCAGCAGGGGCGTGCCCTGCGACAGCAGCAGGCTGGCCAGCATGTTGAGTCGCTGGCGCCGGCGCATTGCGAGTATCGTCAGATCTTCGCTCGGTCCTTCTACACCATGGTTACAGCCGAAGTTGTGCGCGTGTCCATCGTGGTTGTTCTCGCCGTTGGCTTCATTGTGACGCTGCTCGTAACTGACGACATCGGCAAGCGTGAAACCATCGTGGCTGGTAATCAGGTTGACGCTCGCACTTGGTGTCCGGCCACTCGCCCCGAACACATCGGCAGAGCCGTGCAGCCTTTTCGCAAAATCGCCAGCCGATCCCTCGTCGCCGCGCCAGAATCGCCGCACATCGTCGCGGTACTTGTCGTTCCATTCGGACCAGCGTGAAGGAAACTGCCCGAGTTGATAGCCATCAGGGCCCGGGTCCCACGGCTCGGCGATCAGTATCGTGTCGTGCAGGACCTCGTCGTTGGTGATTGCCTGCAATAGCGGGTGTGACGACGAGAAGCCATGATCGTGTCGTCCGAGAACTGGCGCCAGGTCAAAGCGAAATCCGTCGACACCCATGTCGCGGTGCCAGTAACGCAGGCTGTCGAGTACCAGTTCCTGCACGCGGGCATGGTCCGCATTCACTGTATTGCCGCAACCGGTGTCGTTAATGTATGCGTCCGGCGAGCCTGCCTCAGTGCTGTAGTACGCCAGGTTATCGAGCCCTCGAAAGCTCAGCGTCGGGCCGCTTGTATCGCCTTCGCCCGTATGGTTGTACACGACGTCAAGAATGACCTCGATGCCGGCGTCATGGATGGTTTGCACCATATCCACGAATTCGGCACGCGCATCGACTCCTGCATAGCGTGAACTGGCTGCGAAAAACGAAATAGTGTTGTATCCCCAGAAATTTCGCAGGCCACGCTTGTGCAAATGATGCTCGTCGATGAACTCGTGTACTGGCATCAATTCCAGCGACGTAATCCCGAGCGCCTTGAGGTACTCAAGTACTTTTGCATTGCGCATGCCGGAAAATTTGCCGCGGTCAGCCTTCGGGACATTGGGGTGGCGCATCGTGTAGCCGCGTACGTTGGCCTCGTAGAACACCATTTCCGACCACGCGACCCGCGGGCGACTTGCAAACAGGGCAGCGGGTGGTTCACAGACGACGCTCTTCGGAACATGTTGCGCACTGTCGAGATCGTTACTGTCGAAGACCGAATCGTGCCAGTCGAATTGGCCGGACAATGCTCGCGCGTAGGGATCGGTCAGGAGCTTGGCAGGGTTACAACGCAAACCCCTGGCGGGAGCGAAAAGACCGTGCACGCGATATCCGTAATGCTGTCCGGCGTGGCAGCCGGGAAGATAACCATGCCAGATGTCGCTCGTGCATTCGGGCAGGTCAATCGCGCTTGTCTGTCGGCCTGAAGAATCAAACAGGCAAAGTTCCACTCGCTCGGCCACCGAAGAGAAAACGGCGAAGTTCGTACCCGATGCGTCGGCTGTTGCACCGAGTGGGGTGGGGCGGCCGGATTCGATCATTTCAGGTTCAGGCGAATCGGGTCGAGTTTCCAGATGTCGTCATTGTAATCGCGCATTGTGCGGTCCGTTGAGAACCGCCCGGATGATGCCGTGTTCAGGATGCTCATCCTGGTCCAGTGCTCCACATCCTTGTACGCATCGTCAACGCGGCCCTGAGCATCGACAAAGCTACGGAAGTCAGCGGCTGTCATCCACAAGTCTGCCGGTTCGCGAATAGACTGAATGATCGGGTCCAGTACGTTGGGCTCGAATCGATTGAAGTGGCGGCTTTCGAGCAAAGCGATGACGCGCGAGAAATCCTCGTCGGCATCTATGATGGCTTGCGGGTCGTACTTACCGCGCAGTTCTTCGATTTCATCGACAGTCAGCCCAAACAGGAAGAAGTTCTCCTCGCCAACCGCTTCTCGAATCTCGACGTTAGCGCCATCGAGCGTGCCGATAGTCAGCGCGCCGTTCATCATGAACTTCATGTTCCCGGTTCCCGAGGCCTCCTTGCCGGCCGTCGAAATCTGCTCGGACAAGTCTGCTGCAGGGCAAATGAGTTCCATGGCCGACACGTTGTAGTCGGGGTAGAAAATCAGCCGCAAGCGGTCGGTCATTTCCGGATCGGAGTTGATGACGCGTGCGACATTATTGATGCACTTGATGACAGACTTGGCCATCTCGTACCCGGGTGCCGCCTTGCCGCCGATGATGATCGCTCGTGGCACGAGGTCGTCTCCATCGCCTCGACGTATCTTGTCGTACAGGTGAACCGCGTGCAGGACATTGAGCAACTGACGCTTGTATTCATGGATGCGCTTGACCTGCACATCGAACAGCATGTTGGTCGGGATAATCAGGCCAGTTTTGTCTTCGATGTTCTTCGCAAGGCGTTCCTTGTTGGCGAGCTTGATGTCGCCCCAACTCCGTCGAAACTCCTCCTCCTCGGCCAGGCCACCTAGCTTCTGTAATTGCGACAGCTCGGTCTTCCATTCTGCGCCAATACGTTCACTAATCAGTGTCGAAAGCTGTGGGTTGCAGGCGGCGAGCCAGCGTCGTTGAGTAACACCGTTCGTTTTGTTGTTGAACTTGTCCGGCCACAAGTCGGCAAAATCGCGGAACAGGCCAGCGGTCAGCAATCGCGAATGCAATTCGGCCACGCCGTTGACGGAGAAGCTGCCGACGATCGCGAGGTAGGACATGCGAATCATCGGCTCACTGCCTTCCTGGATCAGCGACATGCGTTGAATGTGCTCATTATCCCCGGGCCAGCGCTGGCTGATCTCTTCGATAAAGCGAGCGTTGATCTCATAAATGATGTCGAGCAGGCGCGGTAGAAGCCGGCGGAACATTGACACCGGCCACATCTCGAGTGCTTCGGGCAACAGGGTATGGTTCGTGTAGGCCATCGTATTGCGAGTGATGTCCCAGGCCTCGTCCCAGTCGATGCCAAACTCATCGATCAACAAGCGCATCAGTTCGGCAACGGCAATCGCCGGGTGCGTGTCGTTGAGTTGCAGGCAATTCTTCTCTGCAAATTTCCGAACGTCGTTGCCGTGGTGATAGGTGTAAAATCGCAGCGAGTCCTGCAGGCTGGCCGAAGCGAGGAAATACTGCTGGCGCAGTCGCAACTCGTGACCATCTTGTGTCGCCGTATTCGGGTACAGCACCATTGTGATGTTCTCGGCGAGATTTTTCGATGCGACGGCGTCGGCATAACTTCCCGCGTTGAATTCCTCAAGGTCGAATTCGTCGGTGGCTGCCGCTGACCAGAGCCGAAGGGTATTGACGATATCGTTCCTGTAACCCGGAATCGGAATGTCGTAGGGAATGGCGAGGACATCCTGCGTGTCGACCCACTCGAAAACCGTTTTTCCACCCGAGTCCGTCCGACTGGTCGTGCGGCCACCAAACTTGACGGTTTGCGCGAACTCGAAACGTTCAACTTCCCACGGAAAGCCTTCTCGCAGCCACGGATCCGGTTCTTCCACCTGGTGACCGTTCTCCAGTCGCTGCCGGAACATGCCGTACTGGTAGCGAATGCCGTAGCCGACGACGGGTAGCGACAAGGTCGCGCAGCTGTCGAGGAAACAGGCGGCGAGTCGTCCGAGCCCCCCGTTGCCGAGCCCGGCATCGTGCTCGCGATCGTATACATCCTCCAGGTCCAGACCGATTCGATTGAGCGCCTCGGCCGTCTCTTTCTCGATGCCCAGATTGAGCAGCGCATTTCGTAACAGTCGTCCCATCAGGAACTCGAGCGAGAGGTAGCTGACGCGACGATTGTCGTCACGCTCGATTGCCATGCGGGTCTTGCCCCATCGCTCCATGAGCCGGTCGCGCGTCGCGTAAACCACGGCCTGGTACAGGAACGGCGACGCCGTACGAATTGTGCGCCGGCCCAACATGCGCCCGAAGTAGTGGGTCAGGTCGCTGAGTATCGCGTCCGAGGTCATGGGGAGTTCCGGCGCTTGCAGCAGTTCTACTTCGCCAATATCCACGGTTTCGTCAGAGTGTGCGGACACTAAATTTTCCTCTGCAATATCAAGGTCGCGAGTGGTGGAATCGTCACTTTTATCGAATGTGGCCTGCCGTGCGATGGATCATCGCTCGCGGCCAATTCGTCGTTGCTGATGCCACTGCCAGCGTATTTCTTGGCGTCAGAGTTCATGATTTCCTCGTACCGGCAATTGTCCGGAACACCCAACTGGTAATCGTAACGAATTACGGGTGTGAAGTTCGTGACGCAAATAACGTATCCGCCCGATTTGTCGCGGCGAATCCAGGACAACATACTGCCATCGGCGTCGTTCCAGTCGATCCACTCAAATCCGCCCGCGTCGAAATCGACCTCATACAGGGCGGGCGTGCACCGATAAAGTGCGTTGAGGTCGCGAACGAGGCTCTGCACGCCGCGATGCAGGTCGTAGTCGAGCAGGTTCCAGTCGAGAGACTGGTCGTGGTCCCATTCGTTGTACTGGCCGAGCTCACAGCCCATGAACAATAATTTCTTGCCGGGGTGCACGAACATGTTCGCGAGGTACGCACGCAGGTTGGCAAAGCGTTGCCACTCATCACCCGGCATGCGACCCAGTAACGATCCCTTGCCGTGCACTACCTCATCGTGTGACAGCGGCAGGATGAAGTTCTCATCGAATGCATACACGAGACCAAACGTCATCTTGTCGTGGTGATGTTTGCGATGCACCGGGTCTTCGCTCATGTAAGACAAGGTGTCGTTCATCCAGCCCATGTTCCATTTGTAGGTGAACCCGAGGCCACCCATGTCGACGGGGCGCGATACGCCGGGCCATGCTGTCGATTCCTCGGCGAACGAGGTCGCGCCGTGTGCGTGTAGCTCAGTGTTCAGGCGACGCAGGAAGGCGACAGCCTCGAGGTTCTCATTACCTCCATGCTCATTCGGAACCCATTCACCTTCTTCTCGCGAATAGTCGAGGTACAACATCGAGGCGACGGCATCGACGCGCAGTGCATCGATATGAAACTCGTCGATCCAGTAGAGCGCGCTGCCAATCAGGTAGTTGATAACTTCGCGGCGTCCGAAATTGAAAATCAATGTGCCCCAGTCGGCATGCTCACCCTTGCGCGGATCCTCGTGCTCGTAAAGCGCAGTTCCGTCGAAATGCCGCAAGCCGTGTTCGTCTTTGGGGAAATGAGCCGGAACCCAATCGACGATGATTGCGATGCCGGCTGCATGGCAGCGATCGACGAAGTAGCGGAAATCATCCGGATCACCAAAGCGCTGTGTCGGCGCAAACATGCCAATAGGCTGATAGCCCCAGGAGCCGTCGAACGGATGCTCCGACACTGGCAGCAATTCGATGTGCGTAAAACCCATGTCGCGCACGTAGTCGACAAGCTCGTCGGCGAGCTCGCGATACGTGAAATGGCCGTCGCCGCCCTTGCGACGCCAGGAGCCGAGATGCACTTCGTAGATGCTAATGGGCTGGTCGAGCGCCGGCGTCATGCTGCGCTGCGCAGTCCAGTCTCCGTCGCGCCACTTGAATGTGCTGTCATAGACAATGGATGCATTGCCCGGCGGCGGCTCGTGGAAATTGCCATACGGGTCGGTCTTGAGCGGCAGCAGTTTTCCGTTCATATCGAGCAGTTCGAATTTATAACGGGCCCCACCCACAACGCCGGGCAGAAACATTTCCCAGATACCGTTGCCGGGATGCAGCCGCATGCAATGACGGCGACCGTCCCAGTCATTGAAGTCGCCAATGACACTGACGCGCGACGCGTTCGGCGCCCAGACCGCAAACCGCGTGCCTTTGATGCCTTCCAGCGTCAGTACCCTGGCGCCAAGCTTGTCATAGATTTTTTGGTCGGACCCTTCGCCCAGCAGGTACAGGTCGAGATCACCGAGCGACGACACAAATCGGTAGGGGTCTTCGTGGTCGGACGTTGTGCCGTCGTCCGTTGTTACGCGCAATGCGTAGCGGCGCTTGCGAGGTGGCATGATCGCCTCGAACAGGCCATCGGCATGAACGCGCTGCATTTCCTGCAGCACGTTGCCGTCCGCATCAATTAATACGACGGTTCTGGCCTGTGGCTGAAAGGTCCGGACGATTCTGTTGTCGCCTTCCTTGTGCAGGCCAAGGACCGCGAAAGGATCACGGTATCGGCCCTTTGCGAGTGCGCTCATTCCAATGTCATCAAGCGTTGTCATAGAGGAGCTCAATGGTCTGTTGTGCAGATTCGGACCAGCTGAAGCGCGCTGATGCCGCTCGAATGCAGATTTTCTGCCAGGCGTCATTGTGCGTGCTTTTCAATTCAACTGCGCGTACGACAGAATCGACGAATGCGGTTGCCTGTTCAGTGGGTGTGCTGCCGTTAAATACAAAGCCAGATCGATCGTCCTTGACCGTGTCTTTCAGCCCGCCAACACCATGTACGACACAGGGTTGCGTCGCGCGCATGGCGAGCATCTGGCTGATACCACAGGGCTCGAAGCTCGACGGCATCAGGAACAGGTCGCCAGCACGGTACAGCGGATCAGCCAGCGATTCGGAGTAGCCGCACAGGAACAGCACGTTGTCATGACGTTTGGCCACGTCCAGCATCTGTTGTTCGAATGGTTTTTCGCCACTACCGAGCAGGATGAGGACCCCCTGGGAACCGAGGTCATCGAGTATGGCGTCGAGAGCCGTGCGTCCGTCAGGCAGCTTCTCGAAGAGCAGGGCAGCTTTCTGTCGCACCAGTCGACCGACGCTCGTTAGCACGTGTTTTGGCCGCCGCTTTGGCAACGATGCCAGTCTTTCCTGGGCGAGCTTGTGCATCGCATTGTCCGGGTCGGCAGCAGCCCATGCCTCCACTTGCTCGGACGCAATATTGAGGATGCGCTGCCAACCGGGCCGGCGCCCCTTGGGCCCGTTGTAGAAGCAGCCATTCAGAACGCCAACCAGGCGGCCTTGCTGCTTCGCTTTAATTAACTCGGTCTCGAGTCCCTCGCCACCAATGAAGCCCGTCGCTGGATCGCTCGGCTCGCAAATCTCGTTCGCATAGGTCGGTGACACCGTGCTGATTTTGTCTGTGAGCCGAATGGCAGCGGCCATCGGGTTGTAACACTCGGGGTAGAAAGGATCGCCCAGTGCCGAATGCGAATAGTGAAGACCCGGAAACCACGACTCGAGCGCAGACTCGTCGCCACTCAATGGGCGTACGCCCTGGTAGGAAAGGTTGTGAATGGTAAACACAGTGCGAATATTGCGTAGCTGACGGTAGTCGGACCCGAACTCGCGCAACACGGCGTAGGTCGCGGCATGCCAGTCATGCAAGTGAACGACATCGGGCATTGCGTCGAGTTGGTCTATCCATGTCGCAGTGGCAGCAGCGAAGAAGGCGAACTTGTTGGAGTCGGTCGCGAAGGGTCGCTCAGGCTCGTCGCTGCAGTAGACCCGACCAGGCCCGTGCGGTGAGAACAACGGGTGCTCGAACGCAAGATTCTGAACCTGCGGTTCGCTGCCGGGAACGTCGTAGACGTCTACGTCTTCATCCTTGCCACGAAACAAGACACGGACTGCGCCAATTCTCTTCGCGCCGGGCAATCGATGAAACATGCCATAGGAGGGCGTGAGAATTGTTGCTGTCCAGTCCTTGTCTGCGAGCGCCGCTGGCAGGTCGCGCACGATATCGCCAACACCGCCGACCTTGCCGCCCTTTAGCGCACCGTTCTCGGCTGCCAGGAAGATGACGTGCTTGGTTCCGATAGTCGTTGTCCTGCTCTACCGCGTGAAATGCAGGTGCTGGTCTAGCATATCGGGCGTCACGAGAGTCAGACCACTCTTGGTGGCGCGGAAGCCACGTTCCCGGTCCGCGTCTGCGTCTTCTCCGATAACTGTTCCCGGTGCGATCTTCGCGCCCGCATCGATGATGGCTTTGTTGATGCGACACCCTTCACCAATTTCGACGTCTGGCAATATCACGGAGTCGGTAACCGTGCTGTAGGATTCCACGGAGACGCGTGAGAACAGTAGTGAGTGGTAGATTTTGGCGCCAGATATGACACAGCCGCCCGACACCATCGACTGGATGGCTTCGCCACGGCGGTCAGGCTCATCGAAAATAAACTTCGCCGGTGGCGACTGGATCTGGTGTGTGTAAACCGGCCAGGACTGGTCGTACAAATTGAGTTGCGGCACGACCGACACAAGTTCCATGTTCGCTTCCCAGAAGGCTTGCAGAGTTCCGACGTCGCGCCAGTAAGCCTGCTCCCCCGTTTCCGGGTCACGAAAGGCATAGGCGTAAACCTGGTAGTCCTTGATGATGGAAGGAATTACATTGCGGCCGAAGTCATGTTGTGTCCCCGGTGTGTCAGCGTCCTTGATGACCTGCTCATACAGGAATTCAGTGTTGAACACGTAGTTGCCCATCGATGCCAGGCAGTAGCCGGGACTGCCCGGAATCGGGTTGGGTTTCTTGGGCTTCTCGTCGAATGCGATGATGCGGCCGGTCTCATCCACTGTCATGACGCCAAACTGTCCGGCAGCTTCCTCGACAGGCATTTCGATGCAGCAAATCGTCATATCGGCCTTACGTTCCTCATGCGCGGCGAGGAACGGCCCGTAGTCCATTTTGTAAACGTGGTCACCCGACAAAATGAGGACGTACTTCGGATTATGCGTCCGGATGATGTCGAGGTTCTGGTAGATGGCATCCGCTGTGCCGCGATACCACTCGCCACCGACCCGTTGCGAGGCAGGCAGGATTTCGACGAACTCCTTGCTGCCGCCCTGGAACCAGGACCAGCCGTGGACCAGGTGTCGGACCAGCGAGTGCGCCTTGTACTGCGTCAGTACGCCCATGCGACGTATGCCGGAGTTCAGGCAATTGGACAGCGTGAAGTCGATGATGCGGTATTTGCCACCGAAATACAGTGCTGGTTTCGCTCGCCAGGCTGTCAGTTCGTGGAGTCGTGAACCTCGTCCGCCAGCGAGTACGAGCGCCAGCGTTTCGCGCGTCATGCGACTGACGAAGCGAGAGTCGGTTGAGTGGTTATATAGGGACATTTTGGGGAGCATCCGGAAGAAAAGCGGCAAAGCCTTAGTCTGCCAGAACTTTGTTACGAGTGTGCTTCAGTCTTGTAATGCGCGCCCGGAATGCTCGACCAGGCTTGCGACCTGGCCACGTATATCGTTTGTCAGTTGCCCATCCTGGAAACGCCAACGCCAGTTATTGCTCGATGTGCCCGGCGTATTCAATCGCGCCTCGGAGCCAAGTCCGAGGTAGTCCTGCAATGGCGCAATAGCGAGTTTGGCATCAGTGGAGAAGGCCGCCCTGATCATGTCTGTGCTGATCGTCTCCGCCATACCGCCGGTGACCTGTAGTGCGGCCTGTTGCGTTTCCTTGATATCGAACTCGCTGCGAATATCGTCAGGGCTGCCACTGAACCAGCCGACTGTAGTGTCGTTGTCGTGTGTGCCCGTATAGCAGACGCTGTTTGGCGTAACGTTCAGAAGATCAAAATCCTCGTCCGCAACGTCAAACTGCAGGACAACCATGCCCGGGATGTTGTGCCGTTCCCGGAGCGCGTCTACCGCCGGTGTGATGACGCCCAGGTCTTCGGCCACAATCGGCAAATTGCCGAGCGCGTCCTTCATCGCATCAAATATCGCGTCGCCCGGACCAGGTTCCCAGGTACCGGTCTTTGCTGTCTCGGACTCGGCCGGCACTGACCAGTACGCCTCAAAGCCCCGGAAATGATCGATACGGACCATATCCGCCAGGGCAGCCGACGCGCTTAGCCGCTCAGCCCACCAGCGGTAATTGCTGCGGGCGTGCACGTCCCAGTCGTAGAGAGGATTGCCCCAAAGCTGGCCATCTTTCGAAAAGTAGTCCGGCGGCACGCCGGCAACGGCGTCAGGCCGGCCATCGCGGTCAATGCGCAGGATCTCGGGATGTGCCCAGGCATCGGCGCTGTCCAGGGCAATACAGATCGGCATGTCACCGAACAGCCGCACGCCATGACTGTTCGCGTATTCGCGCAGGCGCCCCCATTGTTCAAAGAACAGGAATTGAATGACCTTGATATCGGCAATCTGGGTATCCGCGCTGGCCGCGAGCTCACTCATGGCCTCAGGCTCCCGGTGCACGTATTTCGGGGCCCACTCGGGCCACGGTCGCTCGCCGTGCTGGGTCTTTAGAATGCGGTACAGGGCGTAGTCTTTCAGCCACAGCTCGTCATTGTTTTCGACGAACGTGTCACAAGCGGCCTTTAGGGACGGGCTCGCCCGTTCTTCGAAACGTCCGGCGGCAAGTCGCAACAGGCGACTCTTTATAGGAATGAGCGCCCCGTAATCGACATGGTCGCCAGGCAATGCTGCGAGTTCCTGCGCCTCGTCCTTCTCCAGCAGGCCTTTTGCGATCAGGTCACCGACGTCGATCAGAAGTTCGTTGCCGGCAAATGTGGACAGCGGCTGATACGGCGAATCGCCATAAGCCGTGGGTCCTGTTGGTAAAAACTGCCAAACACCCAGTTGCATTTCGTTCATTGCGGCGACGAACTCAAACGCACTTTGGCCTATCTCGCCGATCCCGTACGGACCAGGCAGTGACGTGATATGCAGGCATACCCCTGCCTGTCTGCCGGGTGGCAGAACATTTCCTGAATCACTGTTCGTCATTATATGTTGTTGTTGCGAACCATCCGAATTGGGCAATTAGGGAAATTAATCGCGACAGGGGTGACAGGCAATGCAATGCATACGTATTCAAAGCATGAATACGTATGCATTGCATTGCTCCAATCCGGTGCGGTTCCTAAGATGCGGAAAGCGTTATATCCAAATACCAGACCTTGTTCGGGGGAAAACTCAGATGGTCACTAAGAAACACTATAATTTTTACCGTTCAGCCGTATCGCTGGCTGTAGCAGCCGCACTGCCTGGCGCCGTTATGGCGCAGGACGCTGACTCCGAGGACGAGGTTATCGAGGATATCATCACGACAGGCATTCGCATGTCGATCCTCGATTCAACTGCCACTAAACGCAACGCTGACACGATTTCAGACGTGATCGATGCAGGCCCGCTGGGTTCGCTGCCTGATCAGTCCATCGCTGACGCGCTGGGCCGCGCTCCGGGCGTGACCACGATTCGCGATTCCGGCCAGTCGTCGCAGCTCAATATTCGCGGCATGAATGGCGACTTCATCGCAACGACGTTGAACGGCAGAGAGCAGCCATCAACGGCAGGCTATTCAGAAGCCACGCGTTGGATGTCATTC
>WTCH01000385.1 GCA_013138675.1 Woeseiaceae bacterium
TTTGAGAAAAAGATGCACCAGGTTCGGCCTCGGTTCGAAAACCTGTTCGATCCGTTGGGGCTTATTCCGGAGGTGCAGCCTGATCGCATACGCTTGGATCCGACCAGCGCGCGGTCGCGGGGACTCGCGGTCATGCTGGATCGCGCGAACGGTCCGTTCACGTGGTGGGCGAGTTACACCTTGTCGGAGGCGACGGACCGGATTGACGGCGTTGACGAGTATCGTAGCTGGCAACAGCGACACGCGGTGCAGGGTGGCCTGAGCTGGTCCGGCGACAAATGGGACGTTGCACTGGCGACCAGCATTCATTCGGGCTGGCCGACAACCGACCTGGAGCTAATTGACGACGGTGTAGATGAAGACGGTGAGCCCGTTTTCATCGCTGTCACCGGGCCGCGCAACGCCGAGCAGCTTGGGACATTCGCCAGCGTGGACTTTCGTATCAGTCGCACGTGGCAGCTGAAACGTGGCTCATTCATGGCCTTCGTCGAGGTATCGAATCTCTTCAACCGCAGCAACGAATGCTGCCTCGACTGGGATTTCGAGGAAGACGAGGACACTGGCGAGGATGTGTTTGAGCGGGGTGTCGACTACTGGATGCCGCTGCTACCCGCAGTTGGCGTCCTGTGGCAGTTCTGACCAGGCATCGATAGTCTTTCGGTAGACGCGAATGGTGCCCTCGGTATTTATTTCCGTTGACGACACCATCGCCTGGGCGCGGTCAAAAATTGATCGACGGATCGGATTCCCACCACTCTTGTTCTCTCCGTCAAAAGTCATGACAAATGGCGTGGAGCGTGTCAGCGTCATCAACAGGCCAACCTGGCCACTTTTGGTGTCGTGGATGTGGACAAGGTCGACGTTGGGCATCAGGCAGTACGCCATTACCGGCGTTTTGACGACCGGGCCAACGGTGACATAGGGGCAGGAGTGGAGGCGGCGGGCGAGCGCCGTATTCGAAACCAGTACGTGCTGGTCGATCGCCAGGCGATCAAGGGACTCGACCAGTATGGCAAACCGCACGGTCGAGTCCGCTGAGTCAGCCGTAAGATATACGTGTCCTATCTTCACAGCCTGTTAGACGGCTTCGTCCAACAAAACCGGTCGCCGGGGGGGCTCGACGCCGGTTACGAGGCTGTTCTTCGCCTCTGCATCATGAGACGGTTCCCGGTCGGAAAATCGGTCGCTGTGGCTTATCCGGCGTTTTTCTCGTGCTGCGGCAAGCCGTCGTCAATCACCACCCAGGGCAGCTTGTCCTCGTTTCGTTCGATTGTCGGCAGGGGAACCCCGGTGACGAGGCAGGCTCGTCTTCAGTCAATTGCGTGGCAGCTTACGTCGAGGAGCACGTGGAGGAACGCCAGGAGTAGCCGCGAAGCGCCACGCGCATCCTGTCGGGCGCACCAAATAAAAAAAGCCCCTCAATGAGGGGCCTTTCTGGCCTGTCCGAACCGCAACAGGCCGCTATGGTGCCGAACTAGTCGTCAGCGCAAAACGCATCGGGTGACACTTTGCACAGCTCCTCGAGCAACGCGTCAACTTGTTCCGCGTCGCCAATGCCGCACTCCGCGTCATACAGGGTGTTGAGCGAGTCGCCCACACAAGCGAGCTCTTCACGTTCAACGACTTCACCATCTTCCATGCCAACGGCTAGTACAAAGCCGATACCTGGCAGATAGAATTTGAACTCAGTTGACTCAGGGTCGAGTGGTGCAAAATCAAAGGTCTGCAGGCATCCGCCGTCGCATTCGAATCCATCGACTTCGTCACCCTGATCTTCTGTGGGGCCGCCAGTCAGAGTAACGTACTGGATAATGTCTTCGGCTTCACCCGGTGCGAACTCTGTCCGATGCGCGAGACCTGGGATGGCTTCTCGCAAGATGAGAGTGCCGGCCTTCGCCCACTCGATTCCGGCCTCAAATGAACCGTCCAGGTCGCGAAGAATGCCGTCTTCATAGTTGCGTGAAACTTCGCCGCAGTAAACAACGTCGCCAGCGGTAGTCAGCGCGAACAGGTCGTCGGTCGCCTCAACAAGTTCGTACTCAACGTCGCCATCTTCTTCCGATACCTCAAAGACGATATCGACAACAATGCGGCACGGTGCGTCAAGCACGTCCTGCGTCTCGCCGGTTACATGAACGACAACGAGTTCCTCGGGGTCCTCGCCAATTTCGCCGACGCGCAAGACATACGTGTGGCCCTCTTCAACAGAGACGTACGGATTCGTCAGAACCGGCGTGCCTGGATCAACGAACATATTTGCTGGATCCAGCAACGGGTCCGGATCATATCGATCCTCATCCAGGACCACGCAGGCCTCTACGCGTGCCTCGTGGACAGCGCCGCATTCCTCGGAATCTTCGCCTTTCGCGATATAGGCGCTCGAGTAGCAGGCCCAGCGATCGCCTCTGTCAGCAATGTGCTGGCAGCTGGCTATGGTTTCATTGAGATCATCACGGACGTCGAAGTAACAGGCCTTCAACATTGAGCCAGCCGACTTCTCACAATTCGAGTCATTATGGTGATTACCCCATGCGAGTGCGGCTGGTGACGAAAAAGCTGCTGCCAATATGGTCAGCAGGACAAAACGTTTGGTTAACATCATATTCCCCTTGCTCTACTCATCGTCTTTGGCGACGCGGTAAATACTTAGACGGTCAGGTAAGCGAAAGCCGGTCTCGACCGATTTTTCCCTATAAGGTGTCTAATAGGGCTGGTGACAGGGATTTCGGGGAGTACATCGGATGATCGGGTTTCGAATAGTTCGAAAAGCAGCTGCAGTTCTCGCAATAATCATCCTTTCCAGTGTTTCCTATGCCCAGGAATCGAAAGTCAACATCGGATTGCGTGCCAATGTACTGCTCGGTGACGGAGTTCCCGCCAACGATATTCTGGGGGCCGGGGTGATTGGCCGTTATCGTCTGAACAACGGCTGGTTCATCGGCGCTGGGATTGATGGATACAAGTACGACTTCGAGCGCCCCGCCAGCATCCTGGGTATCACACAGGACCCCAATGAAGATGATATCGACGCCAAAGCGGACAACACCGTCCTGTTCGGCTCGTTTGGCCGCCTGTACAACGAAACGGATCATGGTTTCGACTGGTTCTGGTCTTTGGGGTTGGGCTTTGCGTCGCCACACGTGGAAGACGTTTCCGGAC
>WTCH01000026.1 GCA_013138675.1 Woeseiaceae bacterium
TTTCTTTTTCAGTTCCGGATAACATTCGAACTCTGAGTTCGACCGAATCGCGAAGCGATTCAGGACGCCGAAGGCGCCCCGAAGGGGTGACGAGCGAAGCGAGGAATCAATCTCTCCGGGCGCGCCAAAAAATATAGGGACCCAATCGGGTCCCTATTTTTTTGCGGCCGAAGAGATCGAACTAAGTCGCTCGCAGAGCGACCGTTCGACAAACCGGCGCAGCCGGTTTGGACGCCGCAGGCGGGCCGTAGGCCCGAGATTCGCCACGAGGCGATTCGAGTCAATCTCTCCCGCAAAACCTACGCGAAGGTGTTGTCATTGAGTTTGATAACTTGAAGAACAACCCGGTGACGAGCCAGGTTGTTCTTTCTCAATGTATGACATGCTGGCTCCGGAGGGGCTGCTTCTGGCCGATAGCAGACAGTCAGAAACTCCAATTCCCAGTTAGTTGAACGGCCGCTATCTGTGAAAGCAGACATTGAGCTAATATTGTCATGAGAGGCAGCTGTTGACCCAAAGGAGACGGTCGGATTTTCGATTTTCAAGGGTTAATATGACCGCATATCCCTGAAACCAGCACCCATCGCGACCGGTTTTTCCGCTGGTGTCGGTCTAATTAGGCAGGTGCTGCAAGAATGGACGCTATGCCGGTTTATCTCGATGACCAAAGGCTTGTAAAACAGCTGCTTGCAGGTGATCAGAGAGCCTTTGATCGCTTTTTTGAGGACAACTTCGCGAGACTCTATCGGTTCGCCATGGTGCGACTGAGTGACGATCCCGAGGGCGCCAGGGAGGTTGTACAGATCGTCCTGACGCGCGCTGTCCGGAAAATGCATACCTATCGTGCTGAATCGGCGTTGTTCACCTGGTTGTGCGCAATATGCCGCAACGAGATCAGCGACTGGCTTTCGAAGCAGGGTCGATACAGAGACCACATTGTGCTGGTCGAAGACTTCCCCGAGATCCAGGCAGCTGTCGATTCCTTCCAGGCACCTCTGCAAGACAGCCCCGAGCGGCACTACCAGCGGGTTGAGGCACTGCGCCTTATCCAGGTAGCGCTCGACAGGCTTCCCGCCAATTACGGCAATGTACTGGAATGGAAATACGTAGAGGGTCATTCGGTGAAGGAAATAGCTACGCGACTGGAGATTGGCACGGAGGCGACGCAATCGTTGCTCGCGCGTGCCAAGCGTGCGTTCGCAGATGTCTATAGCGCTCTGACCGAAGGCATGAATGAAGAATCTGACGGGTTGGTGAAATCATGAGCAAGTTGGGCGAGAACACGGGAATTCGAGGTGGTGATCCGATTGAGGCGCTGTTGCAAAAAGCGGCACCACGTCCGACCCCACCGACGGAAGACGAGCAGATCGTGCGCGCTGCCGTTACGGCTGAGTGGAAAGCCGTCGCGGGTAAGGTAAAGACTCGGCAACGTATGACGCAGTTCGCGATTGCGGCCACGGTGTTGCTCGGCGTTGCGATCAGTTTCAATGCGCTTCAGGTGAACAATGTGCAGCCTGTTCAGGTCGCAACGATAGAGAGAAATCAAGGCGCAATTTACCTGGTTGGCGAGCAGTCACTGATGCAGGAGGCAAGCGATCTTTCATCGGTATATGTTGGTCAGATCATCGAGACTGGTAACGATGCCGCCATCAGCCTGGAGTGGGCTAGCGGTGGCTCGCTGCGCATCGACAAAAACACGCGCATCGAATTCACCACCACTGATTCCGTGTATCTCAGATCCGGGCAGGTCTATTTCGATTCGCAACCTGCCACCATGGCCGCGATAACGGGGTCTGGTTTCGAGATCGAAACGGACCATGGCCTCGTCAAACACCTCGGCACGCAGTACATGACGACCGTCGGTGCACGGGACCTGATCATTCGAGTGCGTGAAGGCGAAGTATCCGTCGACGGTGCGTATGTGGAACAAGCCGTTGCAGTCGCCGGACAACAGATGACAGTGGCCGGTGGAGCGACCCCGAGCGTGCTGGATATCGACAGCTTTGGCGAGATCTGGGCCTGGGCTGAGGAAATGGCACCCACGCTTAACATGGACGGCAGGTCGACTTATGACTTTCTGCAGATGACCGCTCGTGAGATCGGACTTGCAGTCGAGTACGAAAGTGATGCGGCCGAAACACTTGCACATGATGGAATCCTGAGAGGCACCGTCGAAATGGACCCGCGCAGCGAACTGGAATTTCGGATGGCGGGTGAAGATCTTGGTTATCGCATAGATGGGGGGACTATCTACGTGAGTATCGATTCGAGTAGCCGCCAGTAGCGCCATGTTGCGCACACTGCTGGCCATGATTTGCCTGCTGCCGGTGGCCGGTCTGGCCGCCGAAGGCGACGTTGTGCCCTTTACGGGACGGCCTGTAGCCGACGTCATCGACGAGTACCGCGACGCCGGCATTCCCTTCGCCTACAGCACGAACCTGGTCTCGGCTGACCTGATGGTCACTGCCGAGCCCGAGGCCACCGAACCCGTTGACATCGTGCGCGAGATCCTGCGGCCGCATAATCTGACGATTCGTTCCCTGGCCGGTGTCCACCTCGTTATTCGCAGTGATGACGGGCCGCAAGCCGCGGGTGCCGGTGCCTCGAAAACAACGCAAGCCGCCCGGTCAGAAATCGAAAATGTCGTTATTTCAGCGAGCCGCTACGAAATCCTGAGCGAGCTCGCCGCCTCCCGCTTTTCAATCGATCAGCGCACCATTCAGAACATGCCGGATCTCGGTGAGGATCCGATGCGCGTTGTGCAACGCCTGCCCGGTACAGCCGCGAGCGGGGCCTCGGCGAAGACACATTTCCGGGGTGGTGAGGATGGCGAAATTGGCATCATGCTAAACGGTCACGGCCTGTTCGATCCATTTCACATTCGCGATTACCAGAGCATCTTCAGCACAATCGACTCTCGCGCAATCGAGGGTGTTGAGGTATTCACGGGTGGCTTCCCGGTTCGATTCGGTGACCGCATGAGTGGCCTGGTTCTGATGGAGTCACTCGAGTCGGTCGAGCCGAGGCACACCGAAGTCGGCATCAGTGTCTTTAACACATCGTTCCTGACGGCTGGCAAAGAGGCGGATAGTAACTGGCTCTTGTCGGCACGGCGTGGCAACCTGGATCTGATTATTAACACGGAATTCGGCAGCCCCTCCTATTACGATATTTTCGGCGAATACAGTGTCGACATCTCCCCCGATGTGACGCTGACATTTAATGCTTTGTTTGCCGACGATCGCGTCGAAATCATCCTCGAATCCGAGCCCGAAGAGCTTGAGCAAGTCGTCAGCAGTACCCGTAACGCGCAACTATGGGTCGAGCTTGAGAATCGCTGGTCGGATGAACTCAGTAGCAAACTTGTCGTATCCGGAGTTAAATTCGACAACAGTCGCAGGGGCTCTTTGGGCGATGCAGAGAAGCTGGTTGCCTTAGTAAACGATGAGCGCGATGTCGAGCAGTTCAGCTTCCGGCAGGACTGGACCTGGAATTCGTCGAAAAAGCACCTGG
>WTCH01000143.1 GCA_013138675.1 Woeseiaceae bacterium
ATCTCTCTTAACGGCATCGTCTACGCGGCGTCCGTCAGGATCGGTGGCGACCGCTTCGACGAAGCCATCACGAGCTATGTGCGTCGCAACTACGGCATCCTGATTGGTGAGGCAACCGCAGAGCGCATTAAGCACGAAATCGGCTCCGCGTTCCCCGGCCAGGAGGTCCTCGAGATTTCGGTCAAGGGCCGTAATCTGTCCGAAGGTGTCCCGCGCAGTTTCACGCTGAACAGCAACGAAATTCTGGAGGCATTGCAGGAGCCGCTGCAGGGCATTGTTGGCGCCGTTAAGGAAGCGCTCGAGCAGACGCCGCCCGAACTCGGCGCCGATGTCGCCGAACGCGGTATCGTCCTGACCGGTGGTGGCGCGATGCTGCGTGACATCGACAAGCTGTTGATGGAAGAAACGGGCCTGCCAGTCGTCATCGCAGACGATCCTATGACCTGCGTGGCGCGTGGCGGCGGACGAGTGATTGAACTCATTGATGAGCATGGGCCCGCGGTCTTCGGACTCGAGTAAGTCAGACTCCGGACCTGGGTGACGTATGGTCGCTTCCAGAACCGACAGCAGTAATCCCGCAAGAATTCCTGCCCTGGGTGTTCGGCTCATCGTCCTGCTGTTCGCCAGCATGATCCTGATGGTGATCGATCATCGCCAGAATCACCTCGGCGCCGTACGCCAGGCCATTGGCGCAGCAGTTTACCCACTGCAGGTCATCGTCGATGCACCTTTTCGGCGTTGGGAATGGGTTCGCGACGGCACGGCCGATCGTAATCAGCTGCGGCTTGAACTCAGTCGCCTGCGGACCGAGCGCCTCCTGACCAATGCACGCTTGCAGCGCATGACAGCGCTGGAAGCCGAAAATGCACGGCTGCGGGACTTGCTCGAAGCACGGGCACAGGTTCGGGACGAAGTTCGCGTGGCGGAGATCATGGCGGTCGACGCCAACCCCTATCGACACAATATCGTCATCGACATCGGTGAAAACGAGGGCGCTTACGATGGCCAGGCCATCGTCGATGTGACTGGCGTGATTGGCCAGATCATCGAGACCGGACTGATGACGTCACAGGCCATGCTCATCTCGGATCCGAGTCATTCCCTGCCCGTCGAGGTCAATCGCAACGGTTTTCGCACGATTGCCAATGGCACCGGTGAATTCGGCCGGCTGGTTCTGCCGTTCGTCACCAACAACGCTGACATACGGCCGGGCGATCTTCTCGTCACCTCCGGATTGGGTGGTGCATTCCCGGCGGGCTATCCGGTCGCCGTCGTTGAAACGGTTAACCGAATTCCGCAAGAACCGTTCGCAGATGTGACAGCGACGCCGGCCGCGGCGCTCGACCAGGTGCGTGAAGTCATGCTGATCTGGTCTTCCCCAAAACTGCGCGATACGACGCCGGGTGATGAGGAGCCCAACGATGACTAGGGCCGACCGCGCGGGAAGATTGCCTGTCATCCTGACAATTATCTTGTCGCTGATGCTCATGGTCATGCCCCTGCCCGACTGGGCCATGCCGTTTCGGCCAGACTGGGTCGCATTGACACTTATCTATTGGGCCATGATGTTGCCGCGCACCTGGAGTGTCGGCACGGCCTGGTTGATCGGCATCGTCCTCGACGTCGCACAGGGAACGATACTCGGTCAGCATGCGCTCGCACTGTGCTTCATCGTGTTCATCACCGTACGCTTTCACCTGCTGATGCGCGTCTTCCCGATGCAGCAACTCACCGCGACGGTGTTTGCGATTCTTGCGATGTATCAGTTCGTTCTATTCTGGATCAACGGCGTTGCCGGCGTAGACGCACCGCTGGTCAATTACTGGGGGCCGGTCATCTCGGGCACCTTGTTCTGGCCGTTCGTGTCTCTGCTGTTGTCCGGCGTGCGCCTGCGCGTACAACACGGGCGTTAGGTCGAGGCAGCAGACGTGGATCTCCTGTCACCCATCAAGGACCACCACTCCGAGCGGAAGTTGTTCATAGCGCGTGTCGTCATGGCGTCTGTCATTTCCATTCTTCTGCTGGGTACGGTTATTGCGCGGCTCGTGCAATTGCAGGTCTACGAGTACGAGGTCTTCGCGGCGCAATCGCAAGGCAATCGAGTTCGTATCGAACCCATGCCACCCATTCGCGGGCTCGTGTTTGATCGCAAGGGCCACGTACTGGCCGAGAACCTGCCCGCCTACCAGCTGGAATTGATCCCCGAGCAGGTCTCCGACATCGATGACACGCTGCAGCGGCTGGCCAACCTGGACCTGATCGCCGCCGAGGACATCCCGACCTACAATGAACTCATCGACAGCGGGCCGCGCTTCAAACCGGTGACGCTCAATTTTCGTCTCAGCGACGAGCAAATCGCGAACTTCGCGATTCAGAGGCCGCGGTTTCCGGGCGTCGACTTTCAACCTCGTCTCGTCCGGCACTACCCGCAAGGCGAGGCCGTAGCCCACGCCGTCGGCTATGTTGGCGCTCTGTCCAAGAGAGACCTTGGTCGACTCGACAGGTCGGATTATGCAGGCACCTCACATACGGGCAAGACCGGCGTCGAAAACAGCTTCGAAGATGATCTGCACGGTGATGTCGGCGTGCGGCACGTCATCTCGAATGCACTTGGCCGGCAGATCCCGACGGATTCCCGCGAGATGGCAGATTCATTGCCCACGGATGAATCACCCGCGCCGGGCCACAATGTCTACCTGAGCCTCGACCTCGACCTGCAATTGCTTGCAACGCGGGCACTCGAGGGGCGTCGTGGTGCCATCGTGGCCCTCGATCCGTGGAGCGGAGAGATTCTCGCGCTTGTCAGTGCACCGACGTTTGACCCCAATCTGTTCGCGCTGGGCATGTCCACATCGCAATTCTCCGCACTGCAGAACGACCCTACACAACCGCTCTTCAACCGAGCGATTCGCGGTGCGTATCCACCCGGTTCGACGATCAAGCCGATGCTCGCCCTCGCCGCGCTTGAGACCGGCGCAACCAACCTGACTCGCAAGACCGTGTGTCGCGGCTACTTCATGCTACCGAATACGACCCATCGCTACCGTGACTGGAAACCCCAGGGACATGGCGAAGTCGATCTTCACATCGCGCTCCAGCAGTCCTGCGATGTGTACTTTTACGAAATCAGTATCGATATCGGCATCGATCGGATGCACTACTACCTCGACCAGTTCGGGCTGGGTCATCCGTCCGGCGTCGACATAAGCGGTGAGCATCCGGGCCTGGTGCCGTCGAAGGATTGGAAGCGCAGCGCATTTCGCGAACGCACCGACCAGCGCTGGTACAACGGCGAGACAGTGATTGCCTCGATTGGCCAGGGCTACATGCTTACAACACCGCTGCAACTCGCAGTCGCAGCTGGCGCACTGGCAACGCGCGGCATTCGTTACGAGCCACACCTCGTTGCCGCGGTTGAAGACCCGTTAACTGGCAAACGCACGCTGGTATCGCCGACCCGCCTTGACGACGTGCGCATAGACACTGAGGAACACTGGGATGCTGTAATTGGCGGAATGCACGACGTCATGCAAAGTGTGCGCGGCACGGCATGGGCTGTTGGCGGCAACGCACCCTACCAAATGGCGGGCAAGAGTGGCACAGCACAAGTGTATTCCATCGCACAGGACGATGAATACGACGAGGACGAAATCGACGAACGCCTGCGTGATCACGCGTTGTTCCTCTCGTTTGCGCCACTCGATAATCCGCGCATCGCGGTCGCGGTCGTTATCGAAAACGGCTCGAGTGGCAGTCGAGTCGCGGCACCGATAGCGCGTGCAATCATGGACGAGTATCTCGGATACAGTGACGATGAGCCTTAACGACACACGGCAGCTATTTTCGGACAAAGCGGCGCCGCTGCGTGATGTCGGACAGATTTATCGCCGCCTGCGGATCGACGGACTACTGCTCGGCGGCATCCTGCTCATCTGCGCGCTCGGTCTCGTTGTTCTTTACAGTGCCGTTGGCGAAAACATGCGACT
Source organism: Woeseiaceae bacterium (assembly GCA_013138675.1). Taxonomy (GTDB): domain Bacteria; phylum Pseudomonadota; class Gammaproteobacteria; order Steroidobacterales; family Woeseiaceae; genus UBA1847. Next base: position 3,987 of record WTCH01000143.1, read on the forward strand.
TTGGACGAGCCAGGTCATTCGACTGGGCGTGGCACTGGTTGCGATGTTAATCGCCGCACAGATGTCACCCGATTTCCTGCGCCGCTGGACCCCGTGGGGCTTTCTGGGAGGCACTGTCTTGCTGGTGCTGGTCCTGACGACGGGTGAACTCAGCCAGGGCGCTCGTCGATGGCTTGACCTCGGCATCCGCTTCCAACCGTCTGAAATCATGAAACTCGCTGTGCCTATGATGGCGGCCTGGTACCTGCACGACCGGCAGATGCCGCCAAGAGCCGGGCAACTGCTGCTGCTGGCAGTGATGATCCTGATCCCGACCTTGCTGATCGCACGCCAGCCTGATCTCGGCACATCGTTGTTGATTGCCGCATCCGGGTTCATTGTGATTGTGCTCGCGGGTCTGCCTGTCCGCGTAATGCTTGGACTCGCCGTACTCTCGGTCCCGGGTGCGATGGTGTTATGGAATTTCATGCAGGACTACCAGAAGCAGCGCGTTCTGACCCTGCTCGACCCGGACAGCGACCCGCTCGGCGCGGGCTACAACATCATTCAGTCGAAGATCGCGATCGGATCGGGCGGACTGTTCGGCAAAGGCTGGACCAATGGCTCCCAGGCGCAGCTCGAGTACCTGCCGGAGCGCGATACCGACTTTATCTTCGCCGTTATGGGTGAAGAGCTCGGCCTGCTCGGCGTACTCGCACTGCTTTGCCTGTACGTGTTCGTCATCGGTCGCGGCCTGTATATCGCGATGCAGGCGCCCGACACCTACTCCCGGCTGCTGGCGGGCTCGATCAGCCTCACCTTCTTCGTCTATGTGTTCGTAAACACGGCAATGGTCACCGGCCTCATCCCGGTTGTCGGTGTTCCTTTACCACTGGTCAGTTTTGGAGGAACGTCCATGGTGACGCTGTTGGCCGGATTCGGTATTCTGATGTCCATTCACTCGCACCGGAAATTGTTGCCGCACTAATGACCTATCGATCTGCCGCCGGCATTGTTCTCCTGCTGTTGTCCCTGAATTCGGCTTACGCCGTTGATCTTGACCGCCCTGACGTGGATGCGTTCATCACGACCATGGTCGAGCAACACGATTACGACCGCGAGACGCTGCGCGATATTCTCGGCGAGGCGGAGAAGAAAGACTCCATCATTGACCAGATCAGCAAGCCCGCTGAAAAGACACTGACCTGGGCCGAGTACCGTCCCATCTTTATTACGAAGAAGCGCGTCAACGCCGGCGTGAAATTCTGGGGTGAGCATCGTGAGGCGCTTGAAGATATCGAAACGCGGTCAGGTGTTCCTATTGAGATCCTGGTCGGCATCATCGGTGTTGAGACGTACTACGGTCGTATCACAGGTGGGCACCGCGTTCTCGACGCGCTGACGACACTCGCTTTTTATTACCCGCCGCGCTCGAAATTCTTTCGCGGTGAACTCGAACACTTTCTGCTGCTGGTTCGCGAAGAAACAATGAACGCGACAGATGCGTTCGGTTCGTACGCCGGCGCCATGGGGCGGCCACAGTTCATGCCATCGAGCTACCGGGCATACGCCGTAGACTCCACCGGTGATGGCAAACGCGATATCTGGAACAACTGGAAAGATGTTGCAGGCAGTATTGCCAACTATTTCAATGCGCACGGCTGGCGTAGCGGCGAAGAAGTTACGAGCCTCGCCACGATCGGCAAGCGCTGGTCGGGACCGTTCCCCAAGAACGTACTGAAGCCCGAAAAAACGGTCGAGTCACTGAGCCAGATGGGCGTGATGTTTTCGACTTCGCTGCCCGGCGACAGTGCAAGTCAGCTACTGACGCTTCAAGGCGCGGATGGCGATGAGCACTGGGTGGGCTTTCATAATTTCTTTGTCATCACGCGCTACAACCACAGTGTGATGTACGCGCTTGCCGTTCACCAACTCGGCCAGGAAATCGCACTGAAAGTTCGTGGCGATGCATCGTAGGGCGACCCGCCTCTTATTGATCCTGCTGAGCATTACGCTCGCCAGTTGCGGCTCCAATAAACCGCAGGACGGTCCGCCACAATCGGGCAGCACTCGCATACCGGACCTGCCTGGCGATGCGGTGCCGCGCCCCGAGCCAAGAAGTAAATACGGCAACGGACCTAATTACGAGGTACTCGGCAAACACTACACCGTGATGAAAAGCAGCCATGGCTACAAAGAACGTGGTGTTGCTTCCTGGTACGGCAAGAAATTCCACGGCAGGCTCACATCGAATCGCGAGCCTTACGACATGTACGCGATGACGGCCGCGCACAAGGCGCTACCGTTGCCAACATATGTTCGTGTGCGCAATTTGAGCAACAACCGCAGCATTGTCGTACGAGTCAATGATCGCGGCCCGTTTGTTCACAACCGTATTATCGACCTGTCCTATTCAGCAGCCCTGAAACTCGACATGGTCAAATCAGGCACCGGCCTGGTCGAGGTCGAGGCGATCAGTTTCGACCAACCCTCGGGCAACCGACCTGTACGCCAGACCACGACGCCGGCACCTGTAGCGCGAACGCCTGATCCGGCACCTCCACAAATTGATGAGAACCGGATTTACGTCCAGGTCGGCGCATTTGGCGGCCGGGAAAATGCAGATAAGCGCCTGGCGACGCTTAAGGGCGCCAGCATCCTGAGCGCCTTCATCGTTGAAGACAAGTCCGTGACACCAGCGCTGTACCGGGTCAGGGTTGGGCCAATCCGTGGCGTCGAGCAATATGACATCGTTGTGGAAGAACTCGCCAACCTCGGCATCTCCGACCCCTACCTCATCAACGAATAGAGCCCCAGGACGGGAAAATAGCTTTGACTATGGCTTCAGGCTGTTATACTCCGCATGGCTTGAAAGTACGTCTGATATTTATGTACACCATTACGAAGTTCCTTTTTTAATACCTCGTCCTGTTTTTCATAAGTAATAGCAGCACTTCCAGCATTATGGCCTTCAAAAGAAGGCTCCCATTACTCTTGAATAAATAGGATTATGACTATGTCTACTACCACCGGAACCGTTAAATGGTTTAACGATGCCAAAGGCTTTGGCTTCATCGAGCAAGAATCTGGACCCGACGTATTTGCCCATTTCAGCGCTATTACAGGCGATGGACACAAATCGTTGGCTGAAGGCCAAAAAGTCGAGTTCACTGTTACCCAGGGCGAAAAAGGTCCCCAGGCAGAGAATATCGTAGCGATTTAATTAGCGCGATTCGGCTTGCAATGCAGTCATTGCGGGCCAGCCTCACACTCCTAGCGAGTTGAGGCCTGAAAGGGCGGGACCTGTAGGTCTTGCCCTTTTTTAGTTTAAGCGGACAGCAAGAGAGGTAAAAATCGTGAGCAAAGAACAGAGAAGTAAGAAAGAGACCAAGAAAAAACCGGC
>WTCH01000294.1 GCA_013138675.1 Woeseiaceae bacterium
GGACGCCATCCTCGAGTAGCGCGATGCGAGCACTGCGATCGAGACCGGAGCCTCGAATGCCGATATTCGGCCGCAATCCGAAGCCTTCCTCTTCCTGCACGTAGACGCCCGGTACCGCACGCAAGACGCGCAAAATATCGGTGTCATTGAAGATGCTTAATGCCTCGGCGTCCATCACGTGTGCCGAGCCCGGTATGTCAGCGACGTCGGCGGTACGGCCAATAATCGTGATCGTATCGATAGGTGTCAGCGATGCATCGGCACCGGATTCCTGCCCGTAGGCGGCCAGTGAGGTGACAAACAGGGCGACGGCCAGTGCCGAACGGCGGGTTGTACTGCACTTCATGACGGTATTCCAGACGGCTTGCAGATCAATGGTTACGGACATTAATGCAAATGCGAATGATTCGCAATAGCGGTAAGTACGTACGGACCTCGTCACAGTCCGGGGTGTGACCGAAAGCCTCTACAGCGCAGGCAGAACGTGGCACCATTCAGCCCTTATGAGCGAACACAGTCGCAAACTGCTGATCGTTGAGGACGACCCGGGACTCCTGAGCCAGCTCAAATGGTGTTTCGAGGGCTACGACGTCTTCACGGCCGAGGATCGTGAGTCCGCGATCGCCGAACTTCGTCGCCACGAGCCGATTGTTGTGCTGCAGGATCTCGGATTGCCGCCCAAACCCGAAGGCGTCGAAGAAGGCCTTCTTACGCTCGGTGAGATAGTGAAGCTGGCGCCACACACCAAAGTGATTGTTGTCACCGGTAACGGCGACCAGGAGAACGCGCTAACCGCTGTTGCGCAGGGCGCCTACGACTTCTACGAAAAACCGGTCGATACCGACACACTTAAGTTGCTCGTCGATCGCGCGTTCAACATCTCAGAGCTCGAACTCCAGAATCGCAAACTGCTGAGCCGTGTTAACGAGTCACCGCTCGATGGCATCGTCGCAGCATCCGAAGGCATGCTCGCCGTCTGTCGCATGATCGAGAAGGTAGCGCCGACCGATGTCACAGCCTTGTTGCTCGGCGAGATCGGCACCGGGAAGGAATTGCTTGCGCGCGCGTTGCATCGCCTGAGTCCTCGTGCCGACAACAATTTCATTGCGATCAACTGTGCAGCCATTCCTGAGAACCTGCTCGAGTCCGAATTGTTCGGTCACGAGAAAGGCTCGTTTACGGGCGCGCACAAGCAAACGCTCGGCAAGATCGAACTCGCAAATGGTGGCACGCTGCTCCTCGATGAGATCGGTGATATGCCGGTTGCATTGCAAGCCAAGATGCTGCGCTTCCTGCAGGAACGTGTCATCGAACGCGTTGGCGGTCGCGAGGAGATTTCCGTTGACGTTCGCGTTGTGTGCGCTACCAACCAGAACCCCGAAGAACTGATCAAGGAAGGCGCGTTCCGTGAGGATCTCTATTACCGTGTGAGTGAAATCACGATCAACATCCCGCCATTTCGCGACCGGGAAGAAGGCCGCCTCATCCTCGCACGCAACCTGTTGCAGAAGTACAGCAAGACACAGGGCAGGGCGATCAATGGTTTCTCGGATGACGCCATTCAGGCGATAGATACCTACTTGTGGCCTGGCAACGTCCGAGAACTGGAGAACAAGATCAAGGGTGCGGTCATCATGGCGGATGGCAAGACGGTCACCGCGGCCGACCTTGGAATTGTCGCCGGCGAAGGCGAAGTAGAATCACTGAATCTGCGTAGCGTCCGGCAATGCGCCGAGTCGAAGGCGATTCGTGTTGCGTTGACGAAGAGTTACGGAAATATTTCGAAGGCCGCCGAAATGCTCGGCATTACCCGGCCGACGCTGTACGACCTGTTGAACAAGTACGGCATGACAGCGGACGGGTATTCCAAGAAAAACGTCGCATCGTAGGAACCGCCTGTAGGAGCGGCTTTAGCCGCGACTGTCGCGGCTAAAGCCGCTCCTACCTGATCTTGAACTGATCCGGGTTCAGGTCGTGGCGGGCCAGCAGCTTGTAGAAATCGGTGCGGTTGCGTTTGGCAAGCCGCGCTGCCTGGCTGACGTTCCCCATCGTAATCTGCAGGATTTGTGACAGGTAATTGCGCGTAAATTCGTCGCGCGCATCGGTGAACGATGCAAGCTTGCCGGCGTGCTCACCCAGTGATTGCTGTACCAGTTCGCCACTTATGACCGGCGAGCGCGACAACGCCACATTCTGCCGCACGACGTTGTAAAGGTGGCGAATGTTGCCTGGCCATTCAGCTGTTACCAGCATCTCAACAGCTTCGGGTGCGTAGACCTTTCTTTCCTGTCCGGCCTCCCGCGCAATGATCTGCAGGAAGTTCGCGACGAGTAGCGGAATATCCTCGCGGCGATCATCGAGCGTCGGAAGTTTAATATTGACGACATTGAGTCGGTAATAAAGATCTTCCCGGAAATGGTCTTCACGCATCAATTCCTGCAAGTCGCGGTGCGTAGCCGAGATGACGCGTACGTCCACCTGCAACGCTTCCGTGCTACCAACCGGCCGTACCTGGTTTTCCTGCAACACGCGCAGCAGTTTGACCTGCAATCGCATCGGCATATCACCGATCTCATCGAGTAGCAGGGTGCCTCCCTCGGCAGCCTGGAACAGTCCCTTGTGCGTGCGAGTAGCGCCGGTAAACGAGCCCTTCTCATGACCAAACAATTCGGACTCAAGCAGGTTCTCGGCCATCGCCGAACAGTTGATCGCCGTGAATGGCTTGTTGTGTCTCGGGCTCGCGTTGTGAATAGCCCTGGCGAGTAGTTCCTTACCCGTACCGCTTTCGCCTGTGATCAGAACGCGTGCATCGGTTGCCGCGACCATCTTCGCCTGCTGTAGAACCTCTTTCATGCCCAGGTTGCGCGTAATAATTTCCGATGCCCAGTCTTCCTCGACATCGGCCGAGCCCGAGACGCGCAGCGCTTTGTCGACCGTGACCATCAATTCGTCTTTGTCGATCGGTTTCGTCAGGAAACCGAATGCGCCGCTTTGCGTGGCAACAACAGCATCCGGGATTGTGCCGTGAGCTGTAATAATGACAACGCGTAGCCCCGGAGAGCGCGTCTGTAGTTCTTTCAGCAGCCCAATGCCGTCCATCTTGTCCATACGAAGATCTGTAATGACGAGGTCGGGCGTAAAGCGGTTCAGAGTGGCGAGCGCCTTGTGAGCGCTTTCGACGGCTTCAACGTCGTAACCCTCGGCACGTAGCCGGATGCTCAGCAGGCGCAGCAATCCCGGATCGTCGTCGACGAGCAGGATTTTGCCTTTTGATTGGGCGGAGCGGGTAGCCATCGGGGTAGGTTAAGTTGAATTACCATGGTGAGCAAGGGAGATTGCTGTAGGAGCGCCGCTGGCACCCCGAGGGCACGTAGTCAGCGCGATTGTCGCAGTGCAAGCACAGCTCCTACTCTTGTTCCCTGATAGCGCGCTCGATCGACGTAATTGCCTCGAGTTTTCGCTCGGCCTCGTCAAGTTCACGCCGCAAACGTCGATTCTCGGCCTCGATGGCGGCAAGGCGTTGATTCGTTGCGCTTTCCTGATTCTGGGCAGCGCGTGATGTGGCGCCGCGCAGTCGCTGGATTTCGGCCTGGGTAACGGCGATTTGCTCGGCGGTCTTGAGATGAATGACCGCCAGCGCGATCTCTGCCTGGGTCAACAGCTCGGTTCTCGCGAGGACCTCGCGCAACATTGACGCCGCAAGATCGGGGTCGAACTCTGAGTGCCCCGGTATGGCAAGCACGAGGGCATAACGCAGATTCGTTTGTGAACTCGGTGTGAGCTGGTAGGCCGATTGCGCATCGGCGAATATCTCGGCCTGGGTCGCGGGATCGCCGCCGGCGAGTTGCTGCAACTCGGCGAGGTAGTGTTCTGCCTCGGGCGCGCCGAGGATGCCGACATCGCCGTCAGATGATTCAGACCTGG
>WTCH01000094.1 GCA_013138675.1 Woeseiaceae bacterium
CTCTTGTTCACGCCGTAATTAAACTGCAGCCAGTGACCCTTGCTGTCGGTACCGCCACCACCAAAATCCGAATCGGTAACGAGGCCGAGCATCGAGTCGGCTCCTTTATCGGCATAATAATACGTGAACTGCATCTGCCCCCTATCTTTCGCCTGCCCCAACTTGGTGCCAAGTATCCATCCGGTATCGTTTTCAGACGCGTCGCTGTTATTGAAATAATCGAAGAAGACAATTGCGGGCCATTCGCCCAGCCCAAAAGAGGCTTCGGCGAAGATCTGGGTCAGATCGTAGTCGTATAGATATTGGCATTCCGTGTCGGGTGTCGTGCCGCAGGGCAGCCCGCCCGGTTCGATAGCCGTGTTGCCGAAGAAGTCGGCGGGGTCAGTCGGATCACCAAACGTCGTCGTTTCTCCCTGTGTCGGGATCGAGTAGTAACCCAGCCCACCGGCCAACTTGATGCCACCAATCGTTCCGCTGGCACCAACCTGGCCACCCCATGAGAGATTGTCATTGTCTCGACTGGTATCGCTCTCGAAGTAGTTGCCCAGGACATTTGCGAAGAACCAGTTGCGTCTGTACTTGAGGGCCAGACCTTCCGGGGTCCAGTCGCCGTCCCAGCTCAGGGGTTGCCCGCCGACACGCATCAGCGGGTTCTTGAACTTGCCTGCAAGAAGATGCAGGCCGTCCGTGGCTTTCCAGTCCACGTAAGCCAGGTTGAGTACCACACCTTTCGACGAGCCACCGCTACCAAGTGTCTGGTTCGTCGACACCGGATCTTCGCCGCCAGTCGCAAGCCCAAAGCCGACCTCGGTATTGTCGGCAACGTCAGCTCTAATGTTTGCTCGGGCACGGATTCGATTGCGTGTGCGGGTATCACTATCCTCGGGACTAATGCGCTCGTAGCGATATCGAAAGTCGCCATCGAGAGCAATGCGCTTGGACCACGAGTCCACCGGTGCAGGGACCTCCATTGCCTGTGTCACCACGGTAGTGGCATCCGCGTCGCCAGGAGCGCCTGCAGTTTGCCTGTGTGCGGCCCGAAGTTCGGCGTTCTCTGCTGCGAGTTCATCGAGCCTTTGGGATATCGACACCAACTGTTCGCGCAATTGCTGGAATTCCTCATCACTGACTGCGGCGTTTGCCGTCGAAGCGACGAACAGATTGACAACAATCATCAGGGAAATAATCTGTTTCATTTTCGAATGTCCGATTTGCAATAGTGCTGTTACGAGATTGGGGTTGGTTTTTCTGCGACCTTTTGGCGCAAGTAGGCGGGAGAGATGTCCTGCGGTTCAATGGCCCCGCCTTTTTCGAGTGCAATTGTCGCCAGGCCCAGCAAGTCGCTGGCATGTGGATGCAGAATATCCACAACGTTGGTCACACGGTCCCGGTTGGCGACGAGCAATTCCGGGTATCGCTGCCAGCCATAACCAGCGCCAAAACGGCTGGGATTGGGAGACGTGCCGAGCTCCGCAATCGCAGACAGGCCGTGAAGTCGTTCGGAAGATATCGCGTCGGGATTGCCGTCTCGATCTGGGCGGTAGATGCCGAGATAGACCTCTTGCATGTGCGCGTCCTGCGCGACGATGACTTCACCGGCATCGTGTTCGGCAATGACACGGGCTGCGACCGCTGCCATCGATGAAACGGGGACAATTTGCAGCGATGCGCCAAAAGCCAGGCCTTGCGCGACAGAGGCGGCAATCCGCATGCCGATAAATGAGCCAGGACCGTTACCCAGAACAATCGCATCAAGATCCGACAATGACGCACCGGCGTCCGCCAGCAGCGATTCGATCATTGGCATCAACAGGCGCGTGTGTTCTCGCGGTTGCTCTTCATGGCGCTCAACAACGTCGTCGTCGATCTGCAACGCAACAGAACAGGCCACCGATGAGGTATCGAGGGCCAGCAGCTTCACGCGACCGCACCTTTTCTTTCGTGGTCAGCAAGAAAAGCCGCCACGTCATCAAACGATGCGGTTGTGGGCATCGGTTCAAAACTCTTCAGGAACATGCGGCCGTAGCTTTTCGACGTCAAACGCGGATCGCAGAGCACAATAACGCCGTAGTCATTCTGGTCACGCAATAATCGCCCGGCTACCTGTTTCATAGCCAGCACCGCCTGCGGCAGCTGGTGTTCGGTGAAGCCATTGCCACCTTCACGACGAATGAACTCGAGCCGCGCCATCATCAACGGGTCCGCCGGGGACGCGAAAGGCAGTTTGTCGATCGCGACGATGGACAGGGCCTGGCCACGAACGTCTACGCCTTCCCAGAAGCTGCCAGTACCCAAAAGAACGGCATCACCAGCCTCGCGAAAACGGCGCAACAGATCGTCGCGTGGCGCACTCCCCTGCACAAGCAATTGCCGACCACCCAGACTTTTCTTATGGGCGCGGCACCACTTCTTCGCCGTGTTTAGTGCGCGGTGACTGGTGAACAGGCAGAACATCCCGCCCGTCGTTTTTTTGAGCAGTGGTATTACGGCCTCGAGCACCGATTCGGTATGCCCGAACTCGGACGGCTGCGGCAGCCCGGGTGGCAGGTAGATCAGTCCGTTCTTGTCCACAGCGTACGGACTGGGGAACGTCAGCCCTGCCACATCCACCAGGCCCATGCGCTTGGCGAAGTGCGAAAAGTCTTCACCTACGGCCAGCGTTGCTGACGTAAAGATCCACGCCTGGTGACCATTGTCGATCAGGCCGTTCAACGTGGCTGACACATCCAGCGGTGTCAGGTTGATGCGCAGACTGCGTGGATTGATCTCGAGCCAGCGCAAGCCGTCCCACGCATCATCGGTCGCCAGCAACACCAGTCGTTCCATGATGCCCGTTAGTTGTTCGTGCAATTTGTCGAGCTCGATCGAGCTGTCCGCGATCTCGGCAAGTGCCGTATTCAAACGCGCAAGCGCAAGGCGCAGCGTGTCGAGGGGTTCACGAAGCTGATCGATGACTTCGGCGAGTTGTTGCCGGCCTTCCTCCCGTGGCGCCTCGGCCCTAAGAACTCGCACCGCCGTTTGCACCGCATCGACACGCCGCTGCAATTCGGGCTGTCGAAAAGGCACCGTCGCGACCCGCACCTCATCGACCAACCTTTCGATCTCGCGCGTGCCAAGTGACACACCGAAGAACTGCACGGCCAGGTCAGGAATCTGGTGTGCCTCATCAAGGATGATCGCCTCGGCTCCCGGCAGGAATTCGACGAAGCCCTCTTCCTTCATCGCGAGATCTGCGAGTAGCAGGTGATGGTTAACGACGACGAGATCTGCTTCCTGTGCGGCACGTCGTGCTTTGACAACGTGGCATTTGGAGTACTCCGGGCACTTTTGGCCAAGGCAGTTATCGACTGTCGACGTTACGGACGGCCAGATCCGTGAATCCTCAGCTACCTCGGTCAGCTCGGCCTTGTCGCCGCTGTCGGTTCGATAGCGCCACTCACGCACGGCATTGAGATCGTCGAGGAGTGTGTCGCCGACGTCTGCTATGTGATCGAGACGCTCCAGGCAAAGGTAGTTCGCGCGGCCCTT